>JARFRN010000241.1 GCA_029287195.1 Acidimicrobiia bacterium
GATGAGAGTGGACTTGCCCGCTCCGTTGTCCCCCAGAAGGCATACGACCTCGCCGGCGCGCACCTCGAGCGAGACGTCCTGGATGGCGATGACGTTGCCGAAGTACTTCGTCAGGGAACGCGCCTCGATGAGCGGGACATCCGAGCGCGAGGTGGACTCGGCCACGGGATGCGTTGTGGTGGTCATGATCGGACTCCGGTACCACGGCGGCGGACCCAGTTGGAGAGGAGCACGCCGACGAGAAGAACGATGCCGAGGACGGCGAAGTACCACTCGGCTGGGATGCTCGCGAGCGGGATGCCGACCTTGGTCATCCCGAGCATGAGCGCCCCGAAGAAGGCACCGATCGGCGAGCCATAGCCGCCGGTCAGCAGCGTGCCGCCGATGACGGACGCAGCGATCGCTTCCAGCTCCTTCTGCTCACCACGAAGGACGTCTGCAGAAGCGACGGTGAAGACCTGGATGCACGCCAGCAGGGCGGCCGACGCGGCGGTGGCCATGAACAAGGAGATCTTGACGCCGCGCACCGGGACACCGACGTTGCGAGCCGCCGTGGCGTTGCCACCAGTACCGAAGATCCAGTTGCCGAAGGTGGTGCGAGTCAGCACCCACCATGCGACCGCAGTCACGGCTATCCACCAGAAGACCGCCGCCGAGATGCTGAATTCGCCGACGATGACGTCGCCCGCGAAGAACTGCACGAACATGTCGCCGTCGGTGTACTCACGCAGCCCGCCCACTTGGGTCCGGTCAGTGAGCAGCCGGGTGATGCCGATGGTCGCGCCACGCAGCAAGAACAGCATGCCCAGCGTGACGATGAAGGAGGGCAGGCCGGTTCTGGTCACGAGCCAGCCATTGAGCGCGCCGATGAGGAGGGCGAAGCCGAAGGCGACCAGGGCGGCCATCCACGGATCGAGCCCGAACTCGGCGATGCTCAAGGCCAGGACCATGCCCGCAGCACCGATCATCGAGCCCACGGAGAGGTCGAACTCGCCGCCGATCATGAGCAGGGTCACGGCTGCCGCAAGGATGCCCACCTGTGCGGCTACCTCGAGCCAGTTGCTGATGCCTCGCGGTGTGAGGAAGCCATTGGCCGTACAGGCCTGTGGGTCTCCGATGCACTCCCACAGGGGCCAGGTGAACACCAGGAACGCGATGATCGTCGCGATGATGGCGCCCGCCGAGGGCCGACTCAGCGCGGTTTGCAGGGGATTGCGCGTGCGGACGCGTTCGTCCTGTTTCTTGGCCTCGCTCACGGTACCTCCTCCCTCCTCACGTGCCGCAGGGGCGCGAGATGAGCGAAAAGGGGGCCGACCTCCGGGCCAGCCCCCTTCACTGCCAGGTGTTAGCGGATGCCTTCCGCCGAGAGCTCGATGACGGCCGCGGCGTTATCAGCCGTCACGAAGCCGGGGCCCGTGAGCACGACCCCACCGCCGCCGGGGATGAGCCCGCCGAACTGGTTGTGGAGGGTCAGCATCACGATGGGCAGGTAGCCCTGGAGGAACTGCTGCTGGTCGATGGCGAACAGCATCGTGCCGTCGGCGATGGCCGGGAGCACCTGAGGTGCCAGGTCGAAGGTGGCCAGCGCGATCTCGCCGGTCAGACCCATCGAGTTCACTGCCTCCAGCGTCGGGAGGGCACCGGTCGGGCCGAGCGCCAGGATGCCGTCGAGGTCGGGTTCGGCCGTCAGGCGGGCCTCGACGGTCGCCTGGGTCGCGGCCGGGTCCGCCAGGTCGACGGCCACGACCTCGGACGTCCCGCCGGCCTCGGCGAGGGCATCAGCGAAGCCCTGACAGCGCAGGTCCAGCGCCGTGTTGCCGACCTCCTGGTTGATGCAGAGTGCCTTGGTCACGCCGGCAGCACCCATGCGGGCGCCGCCGCCCCTGCCGGCCTCGTACTCGGTCTGGCCAACGTGCGCGAGGATGCCCAGGTCCGCGTAGTCGTCAGAACCGGAGTTCATGGAGATGACCGGGATACCCGCAGCGACCGCGGCCTCGATGGCCGGGCCGAGCGCGTCGGCGTCCGGCAGCGAGACGACGAGGCCGTCCGGCTGGGAGGCGACCGCAGTGTCGATGAGCTGCGCCATCGCCACCATGTCGAACGTTCCGGGAGCGATGTAGTTCGCCTGCACGCCCATGTCGGCGGCCCCGGCGTTGACGCCGTTCTGCACGACCGACCAGAACGGATCAGAGGCCTGACCGTGGCTCACGACCTCGATCCTGATGTCCTTCTCGTGGCTGTCGGCCAGAACAGCCGCTGGTGCGACGGTTGTGCCTGCCAGCAGGCCCACGCTGATGATGCCAACCAGGCCCTTCTTGAATCGCATGTTCTGAATCTCTCCTCCTAGTGACGGTCAGACCGCCAATCCGTCTTGGTTGAGCCCCAGCGAACGGGGCCGGATGTTCGGGCGTTCCACCTCCTTCGCTACGCGGGGATCTCTTCGAGTCGGACGATGCGGTGTTCCTTGAGGGCGCGCGTGGCGGCCTCGGTGATACGTGCGGATTCGACCCCATCCCGCGCAGTGCAGGCGGAGTCCATCTCGCCGGCGGCAACCTTGAAGAAACCCAGCATCTCATCGCGGTAGGCGCCGGCGAAGCGCTCCTGGAAGTTCGGCCAGGCTGGACCCGCCGGCGCAGGCACGCCCGGTTCCACCGAACGGATGACCTGTCGCGGGCCCAGGCCAACGCTGATGCTGTCCTTGGAGCCGAAGAGCTCGGTGCGGATGTCGTAGCCGAGCGGGTCGTGACGCGCGACCGTCATGACTACCAGGACGCCACTTCGCAGCCGAAGCGTCGCCACGGCCGTGTCGACGTCGTCGTACTTGGCGAACACCGGGAAGCCGCGCACCGAGCCGTCTGCATAGACTTCCTCGACTTCGTCCCCGGTGAGCCAGCGCAGGATATCGAAGTCATGACCGGAGAAGTCACGCATCAGACCACCGGACACCGGGATGTAGGCTTCGTGCGGTGGCACCGGGTCGTGACCCGCCATGCGGATGCAGTAGAGAGTCCCGAGCTCACCCGACTCGACCATGCGTCGGGCCTCGAGATACCCACGATCGAAGCGGCGCTGGAAGCCCAGCTGGAAGGGGCTCCCGGCGCGCTCGATCTCATCGGCGAGGGCCAACGAGTCGGCGAGGTTCGGGGTCAGTGGCTTCTCGCAGAAGACCGGCACACCACGCTCGAGCCCGGCTCGAACCAGTGGGGCGTGCGCGTCCGAGGCTGCCGCGATGACGTACGCGTCCGCCTCTGCCAGGACGGACTCGACCGTGCCGGCGCGAGCGCCCAGCTCTGCGGCCAGAGTCTCGGCGGCTCCACTGGCGGGGTCGGCGATGAGGAGCTCGTCCACCGCCTCGATGCCTTGCAGCACTTCGGCATGCATCTTCCCGATGCGGCCGGCTCCGAGTAGCCCGATCCTCACGAGCGCTCCCTCCGCGGTCGTCCCCCGGGTATGGCCTGCATCCGATGCAGGCCCTGACTCGCCGGCAAAACGATGCGCTTCATCTGCTCAAGAAGGAACACGCTATCCGATGCGACTCAGCCGAGTCAACCTTTGACCGACCGTGAGCGTGGAACGTTCCAACCCAACCGCCGTATACTCGACCCCGGCGCGCGCCGAGTCGCCCCCCGGGGCTTCGCCGGATCGCGCGCTGACCGAGGGGGCTGGCGGCACCAGAGGAGGAAGAATGCCTCGGTCGATCGGTATCGGCGTCATCGGCTTCGGGTGGATGGGACAGGCGCACTCACGCTCGTATCGCAACATCCCGGCGTACTTCCCGGAAGCCGACATCGCCCCCAGACTCGTGGCGGTGGCAGACACCGACCAAGAACGCGTGGATCTGGCGGTCTCGAACTTCGGATTCGCCTCGGGAACAGAGGACTGGCGGGAGCTGATCGAGCGCGACGACATCGATGTCGTCGACATCACCGCACCCAACGGGCTGCACCAGGAACTGGCCGAAGCGGCCGCCGCGGCTGGCAAACACATCTTCTGTGAGAAGCCGGTGGGCGTCACCCCTGCCGCCACGGCCGCCATCGAGCTCGCAGCTCGCAAGGCCGGGGTGATCACCGGATGCGGCTACAACTACCGGTGGGCCCCATTGGTCCAGCACACCCACTCGCTCATCGAGGAGGGACGCTTCGGCGACCTGACGCACTACCGCGGGCGCTTCTTCAGCATGTATGGCAGGGACCGGATGGGGCTGCTGTCCTGGCGCTACCTTCAAGAGGAAGCCGGGTACGGGGTGCTCAGCGACATCATGTCCCATGCCATCGACATGGCACAGTTCCTTTGCGGACCCATAAGGCGGGTTGTGTCGGTGAAGGAGATCTTCGTCAAAGAGCGGCCACTCCCTACTCCCGGTGCCGGCACCCACTATGAGCGGGGTAAGCCGGGTGATCCCACGGGTGAGGTCACCAACGAGGATTACGTCGGTGCCCTGGTCGAATTCGAGAACGGGGTGCGGGGCACGCTCGAGGCGGATCGCTCCATCTTCGGGCCACAGAGCCAGATGGCCTACGAGTTGAATGGTTCCAAGGGCGCCGCCTACTGGGACCACGAGAAGCTCAACCAACTCTCGCTCTATCTGCCCGAGGAGCAGCCCACCGACGGCTTCGTGGAGGTGCTGTCAGGCGATGCGTACAAACATCATGGCAACTTCGTCCCCGGTGGCGGCAACTCGATCGGCTATGAGGACCTCAAGACCATCGAGGCGCTCGAATTCATCACGGCCGTTGCCGAGGGACGTCCCAATAAGCCCGACTTCGGTGACGCGTTGGCCGCAGCCTCGGTGGCGGCAGCCATGGTTCGCTCCTGGGAATCGGGCAAGTGGGAGGACATCGTCAGCCTGCGCATCGATTGAGGAGGGACGATGCTGATCGAGAACACAACCAAACGGAAGTTACAGCACGGGGAGGCGGTCTACGGATGCTTCTTTCGTCAGGCCGAGCCAACACTCGCCGAGTTCGTAGCGCTGCAAGGCTGGGACTTCCTCGTCTTCGATGGCGAGCACGGCTCACTGCAAGCCCGCGACATCGAGGGCCTGGCTCGAGCTTGTGAGCTGAACGGCGTCACCCCCGTTGCCAGGGTCACTGCCAACGAGCCGTCGAATATCCTCCGCTACCTCGATGCAGGCGCTCACGGCATTCATGTTCCCTGGGTGAACAGTGCAGTAGAGGTGGAGAGTGTTATTACTGCCGCCAAGTACGGGCCGCGCGGACAGCGTGGTCTGGCCGGTAGCCGCCAAGGGGGTTGGGGGAGCAGGGAGTCGCTGGCCGACTTCACCGCACGGGCCAATCGGGAAACGATGGTGATCATCCACATCGAGACTGCTCGAGCTGCGGCCGCAGTCGAGGAATACACCACGGTCGATGATGTCGACGTGTTGTTCATCGGCCCTACCGATCTCTCTCATTCGCTCGGTCATCCCGGCAATGTGAGCCACCCTGATGTGCAACGCGTGATGGAGCAGGTGGCGGAGGTCGTTGTTGCTTCCGACAAGACGTTGGGGATTTTTGCGGGCAGCCCCACCTTTGCAGCTGATTGGTACGAGCGCGGGGCCCGCTATTTCACGGCAGGTTTCGAAGGACTGGTCAAACAGGGAATGCAGACATATCTGACCGCGGTGCGCGGCTGAGAGGAGTACATGATGGAAACGATCCGACTGACAACCGGGCAGGCCATAGTCAAGTGGCTCTTGGCCCAGCGCACCGTCGTCGACGGTGAGGAAGTCGGCGTGTTTGCCGGGGTGTTCGGCATTTTCGGACATGGCAACGTCACCTGTCTCGCCGAAGCGCTCCAGCCGGTGCAGGAGCAACTGCCGACCTGGCGCGGCCACAACGAACAGTCCATGGCTCTGGCCGCAGTTGCCTACGGCAAGGCAGTGCGGGGCCGGCGGATCATGATCGCCACCTCATCGATCGGGCCCGGCAGCACCAATATGGTGACTGCCGCAGCCGCGGCGCACGCCAACCGCATCCCTGTACTGCTCTTCTCCGGGGACACATTCCAGCACCGTATCGTCGATCCGGTTCTGCAGCAGGTGGAAAATTTCAGCGACCCGACCATTACCGCTGCCGACGCGTTCAAGCCGGTTACGCGCTACTGGGACCGCATCAGCCGGCCCGAACAGATCGTGCAGTCACTGCCGCAGGCGCTGGCGGTGATGTTGGATCCGGCCACTCGCGGTCCCGTGTTCCTTGCCCTCCCGCAGGACATCCAGGCGGAGGCCTATGACTACCCGGCCAAGTTCTTTGCACCCAAAGTGCACTTCATCCGCCGCCCGGGCCCCGACCCGCGCGACATCGCCGAGGCCGCCGAGCTCCTTGCCAACGCCGCAAAGCCGATGATCATCGCCGGCGGTGGGGTCCACTACTCGGGTGCGGTCGCTGAGCTCACTGCCTTTGCGGAGAAGCGCGGAATCCCCGTTGTCGAGACGGTCGCCGGCAAGGCGGCACTCATTCACGATCACCCCAACTACGCAGGCCCGATAGGCGTCACCGGCTCGACCGCGGCCAACTCGGTGGCAGAAGACGCGGACGTGGTGTTGGCAGTTGGCACCCGGCTGCAAGACTTCACCACTGGATCGTGGTCGGTCTTCAAGAATCCCGACACCAAGTTCGTCGCCATCAACACGGCCAGCTGGGATGCGCACAAACAGATGTCGGTGCCGGTGATCGGCGACGCCAAGGTGGCCATAGAGACGCTCGATGCGGCGATAGGGGATTACAAGGCACCGCCGGAGTGGCTGGGGTTCGCCCAGAGTCGCATCGCCGAATGGCATGAATACCTGGACTCGTGGAAGGGGAGGGAACACGACGGACCTCCCGCCTACGCCGAGGTGATCCAGGTGATCAACGAGATTTGCGACGACGACGACTACTGCCTGTCCGCAGCCGGGGGCTTGCCCGGCGAACTGGTAATGGGATGGCGGTCGAAGTCGGTTGGTTCGTTCGACTCTGAGTACGGGTACTCCACTATGGGGTACGAGATCTGTGGTGGTTGGGGCGCCAAGATGGCAAAGCCCGACGGCGACGTGATCGCCTGGGTCGGCGATGGCTCCTACCTGATGATGAACTCTGATATCTACTCCACGGTGATGACAGGTCACAAGGTCATCTTCATGGTGTGTGACAACGGTGGCTTCGCCGTCATCAACCGGCTGCAGGTCAACACGGGTGGCGAGGAGTTCAACAACCTGCTGCGGACGGCCCGGCATGAGCGCTACTTCCACGTCGACTTCGTCAAGCATGCCGAGGCGATGGGGGCCATTGTCGAGAAGGTCGAGAAGCTCGAGGATCTTGCTGCGGCGTATGCCCGCGCCAAAGAGGCCGACCGCAGCTATGTCATCGTTGTGGACATCGACCAGTACACGTGGACCGAGGGGGGTGCCTGGTGGGAGGTCGGGGTCCCAGAGGTGAGCGAGCGCGAGCAGGTACGGGTTGCCCGGGCCGAACTCGAAGCCGAGAAGAAGCACCAGCGGGTCGGTATCTGATCGTGGGTGATCTCGACGGCAAGGTTGCGCTGCTGACCGGCGCCGGCTCTCTGGTCGGCGCCGCCATCGGCGCCAAGCTGGTAGAGGCGGGTGCCGAGGTCGTCATGGGGGGACGCAACGAGGAGCACGGGGCTGAAGTAGTGGCACCGCTGGGCGATTCGGGAGTGTTTGTTCGCACCGACATCACCAACGACGACGACCTCGAGGCAATGGTCACCACCGCCCTCGATCGTTTTGGCGGCGTCGACATCGTGGTCTCGGCCGCCGCCATTTTTGACTGCGGCATGCTGGAAACGACCCGCGAGAACTGGCGGCGTTCCTTCGACACGAATGTCATTGGGGGAGCGATGCTCATCCAGAAGGCGCTGCCCTACATGCGGGAGCGCGGCGGCGGATCGGTGGTCATCGTCGGATCGATCTCCGGCAAGCAGTCCCAGCCGAACCGTATCGTCTACCCGACTACCAAGTCGGCGCTGCTCGGCCTGACCCGCAACATGTCCCAAGCGCTGGCGCCGGACAACATCAGGGTCAATCACATCACCTTGGGCTGGACCTGGAGTCGCAACATCGAGCGACGCTACGGCAGTCGGGAGCGCGCCGACCTGTTTGCTGCCGAGTTCCAGCCGATGGGCCGGATGGTGCACCCCGAGGAATGCGGTGATGCCGTTGTGTTCCTGTGCTCGGACCGAGCGTCGGCCATCACCGGAGCCGATCTGGCAGTCGATGGTGGCTACGACGCCATCGGCCCCGAGGCCATGGGGCAGCCGTTCGAGAAAGTGCCGGTCCTTCCGGAGGATTAGCAGATGCCGGGCCTAGCCCAACGGCGCACAGTACTCATGCTCAACGCCGCCGGCCGTGATCACCAGACAAGCCAACTCGGGTAGCCCGAACTGATCGAAGGTTTCTTGCATGGCGTTGGGATTTGCGCCGCATCCCTCAGCGGTTTGGTAGATGTCGCCGATATGGACGAAACCCGGTCCGGCATCCCTGATAGTGATTCCGCACAGGTCGACGATGGTTTCGCTCCAGATGAGCCGGCCGGATACGTCTTCGACGTGTTCAGGCAGCAGAGGACGCGCCTCGACAATCGTATACAGCGTATCTACGCCCTGCGTTCCATTCCCGAGCCCGATATCCCACTCCACGGGAGTGAACTGCAGAGTGATCGAGGACGGTTCGAACGTGCGGATCTCTGTGAAGTAGTGGAGTTCGCGCAGGGGCTCTTCGATTGCTATCGCTGCGGTTGCGGTGTCGTAAATCACCAGCGCTGCTCCGGCAGCCCCTGCATCGTCGCGGTCGTGCCCAACCAGCAGGTAGCGGCAGTCGCTCGACCAACGTGTCTGGAACACGACGGGGCCTAGTTCATCGATCTCGGTCACGATCTCGCCGGTCGCCGCATCGACGATTCGTATCAATGAGTGATCAACCTGGGAGCTGTATGCGACCAGGGCGATGCGGGAACCGTCGGGACACCACTGAGCCTGTTCTACCCACTCGCCTGCAGCTAGACCCGGTACCGGGGTCCTTTGCCGACCATCGGGCGACAGCAGGAACGACGCCGGAGCGCCCTCGGCGGGTTCTTCGTTCCAGACGGTGCCGGCGGGACCGGCGGCGACCACGTAGGCACCAGGGTCCTGCTCCAACTGGGCGACTTCCACCCCGTCTGGATCGAGCAGGACTGTCCACGTTCGGCCCTCCTCCCAGCCCGTTTCGCCATCCCAATCGCCCTCCCGTTCGAGGGCAAAACCCCAATCGCCCCATTGGTTGATCCAAGTTGCGAATTCGCCACAGGCGGCCGGCAGCGTGGCTGCGGGAGTGGCTTCGGCGGAAGCGTCGGCGACATCAAGCGTATAGAGAGTGGCGGGGCCACTCGGCGCTCGCGGACAGCTCAACCAGGCCAATCGGCCGGGCGCGGTGTTGTGCCAGGCAGCGTCGACCACTCGCAGCCCTACCACCTCTCGAGTCGGCTCCCACCAGTCCTCGTCGCCGGCGATTGCACCCACGGGCCGTACGCTCAGCACGTCATGCTCATCCTGGACGGCGTACCAGGTGCCCGCTGCATCCAGCCCGACAAACCACCACCCCCAACCATCGGGAGAGTCCTCACGAAACGGAACGATGGTCTCGGGAGCAGCCTGTGACGGTAACCAGCGAACGACATTGATCTCTTCTCCCCACGCGCCGCCGACCACTGCCATGGTGATGGCATCCGCAAACCCGGGCGCGACCTCACTCAGCGGCACGGCCAATCCAACGGTCTCAGCTACCGGTGTGGGCGTCGTCGTGGTCGACGGTCGAGTTGTCGACGAGGTTTCCCGGATCGGGGCGGTCGTCGGCGGTGCCGCTTCTGTCGTGTTGACTCCGCCCGGCGTCGGAGATCGGAGCAGCCATCCCAGCATGAAGGCGGCTGCGGCCACTGCACCCAGCCGCAACCAGCGGGTCTGACCAATCCTCGACGGTGACGGCTGGAACTCAGGGTCGATCGTCACCTGATCGTCCGGCACGCGTGCCCTCCGGGTCATGATCATCGTTCCACCTGGCGCATATCTGTTCAAGGGCTTTCCGGCCAAGCTCTTCGCAGGAGACCATGTGCATGTGATAGTGATCCGCTTGACAGCCTTACTGCGTATGGTTACAGTCCTGCTCATTGGACTTACAACGTAAGACCGGAAGGCGCAAACCATGAAGGCAATCACCCATCATGAATACGGTGGTCCGGAGGTACTCCAGTTCGAGGACATCGACAGGCCGGTCCCGAAGGACGACGAGGTGTTAGTCGAGGTGAAGGCAGCATCGCTCAACATTGCAGACTGGCACATGATGACCGGCACCCCCTACCTGGTGCGGCTCATGGGAGGCGGCTTTCGCAAGCCCAACAACCCGGCCGCCGGTAGCGACGTTTCCGGTGTTGTGGTTGAGGTCGGCGCCTCCGTGACCCGCTTCCAGCCCGGTGACGAGGTCTTTGGCGAGATCCGCGGTTCCTTTGCCGAGTATGCGACTGCTCTGGAGCGTCACCTGGCGCACAAGCCGTCCAATGCAGCGTTCGAAGAGGCTGCGGCAGTGCCGCTAGCCGGATTCACCGCGCTGCAAGGTCTGCGTGATCACGGCCGGGTGAAGGCCGGCGACCAGGTGCTCATCAACGGAGCATCCGGAGCCGTCGGTACCTGGGCGGTCCAGATCGCCAAGGCGTTCGGGGCCGAGGTGACCGCAGTGTGCAGCACCCGCAATGTAGATACCGTTCGGGCGATCGGTGCGGATCGAGTAATCGACTACACGGAAGTTGACTTCACCAGGTTCTCCGCTGGGTTCGATGTGATGCTCGACGTAGTGGGGAACCGTTCGCTGGCGAAGTGCCGCCGGTTGCTGGTCGATGGCGGCCGCTACGTCATGGTGAGCGGTCCCAAGGGCAAGTGGTTCGGTCCGCTGCGGCGCATGGCGGCCGGCCGGCTTCTCTTCCTGGGTCGCCGTCGGCAGTTCGCCTGGTACGTCGCCAGTGTAAATCTCGAGGACCTAGAGCACCTCGGCCGGTTGCTGGAGCAAGGCGACATTTCGGCGGTGATAGATCGGCGCTACGCGCTCGGCGACGTCCCTGAGGCGTTTCGCTATCTCGGCGAGGGGCACGCTCGCGGCAAGCTCATAGTTACGGTGTAGAGGATCGCCCCAAGCTCCGGTGACCGCCGCGTAGAGTTGGCCCCACCCGAAGAGGAGCGCACGATTGGACCCGACAAGCCAGATCATCAACGTCAACGAGTACGACCTGGTCGGCTCGGTCGAGGCCTTCACGATGGCAATCGGCGCGCTGGCACGTCGCACCGAGACGGAAGGGCATCCCGGCGTGCTGCGCTATCAGTTCTACGTCAACGGGTCAGAAGGGACGGCCGGGGCGACCATCGTCTACGCCGACGCCGCGGCCTGGGTAGCGCACCACCAGATGGCATATCAGTGGGAGGAGATGGCCGCCTTGCAGGCGACTGTTTCATTGCAGCGGTTGACAGTGCTCGGCCCCATCGACGACGCGATTCGGGAATGGGTTGCGAACCGCGACTTCACCATCAATCACTACGACATGCTGGCGGCGGGATTCGTTCGCAGCGGGGCTTGACTCTCAATGTGGGAAGGCGACCTCGGCTGCACTCCACAACACGACTACTGCGCCGACGAAGATCGCCAGCTTGACGACAATTGAGCGATCCTTCCGCCGCCGTGCCACCACGCCGGTGATCCCACCGGCGACTGCAGCGACAGCGCTGGCCAGGACAGGAATTGTCAAAGTGAGGTTGGAGAAGAAGTTGTCGCCGCCCCGCTGGCCGGCCGTTACAAACCCGAAGAACAGAGCAAAGCACGCCAGGGCCACGAGGAGCAGCCGGCCGGCCCACTTGCCCATATCGGTTGACGGCATAGCCACCTCCTGCCTTCTCCATGGTCGCGCCGAGTCGGCACTGTGAGAAGTGACATGATCACTCGCTAGGTGGCCACATTGTGATCAGGTCGGCGACGGCATCCGAGATGTCGAGCAACAGTGTCACGTCGACCTGGTCGGGGGTATCGGTGGGGGCGTGGAAGAGCTCGTCGAGCATCTCGTCGACCAGCTCGGTTGTGATCGCCATCGCCGGCCGGCCCTGCATCGCAAATATGGCATGGTCGCTCTGATAGAAGTCGGGACCCTGCATCAGGCTGGGCTTCGTGGCAAACACCGATTCGACATGGCATTCTACGGCCAGATCGAGGTTGTACGTGGAGTAGGCAGACCCTCCCCCTCGATAGCCCGCTCCATCGATGTTGAGGAACAGCCTTATGTCATCGAGGCGTCCCTCGTTGGCGGCAAGCCAGTCGAGTTCACCCGGAGCGCCGTAGTGGTCCTCACCGTTGACGATGAGCAGTTCGACTCCGATGGGAGGGTCGGCATCGGCGAGCTTCTCGGCAAGGAGGAAGAGCACCACGACCCCCGCAGCATTGTCAACAGCTCCCGGGGTACCCGGCTTGGTATCGATGTGGGCAGCAACCGTGATGCGATCGCACTGGTTGCCGCGTACCGCGATCACGTTCTGCGCCCGTGCCTGCCGGCGTTCTGATCTGATTGCGAGACTCGCCTGCTCGTCTTCCTCGCCGAGCAGGGGTCCGGCGTCGGCAGGACGCACATTGCCCGTGGGAATGGCGAAATCGCCGTCTTCTATGAGCGGGAACGGATCGAGCGCTCCACACAATGCCGGGTACTTGCCGGTCACTGCTAAGACCGCAGCCGGCTCAGCCGCCTCGAGACGCTGGATGATTCGGCTGTGCTCCTCCGAGGAGTAGAACGGGTACTTCTTTGGCGTTAGCGGTTCTGCCGCGAGCGAATCGGCGAGTACCACGATTGCCCCGCTCAAGTCGGTTCGTTCCAGGTCGGCCGAGCGTCGCAGGACGCGCACAGGGGCGGTAGCTTCGGCCCCCAGGCCGTATGGGCTCGGTGTGATCGGTACCGACACTCCTGCGATGAGGAGTTCGCCGCCGTCCGTGTCCCAATCGACGCAGTCGAACTCAGGTGTGGTCACCTTCCAGCCGAGTCTGGCTATCACCTCGGCGGCGTACTCCGTTGCTGCCCGGTTGCCCGGGCTACCCGGGCGCCGATCAGGCTGGAACCTGCAAAGGGCTTCGAGGTGTTGAGATGCGCTATCGACACGGATGTCGGCCGACATGGTGAACACGCTACTAGTGCGCCGGGCGGCTCGAGCAACATCGGCAGCTGGTCAAAGCTACGGCTGGTAAACGCCGACTCTTTGGCCGTCCTGCGGGTAGCGAATCCACAGTCTGCCGTTTCGTGCCACGGCCAGGTCCGTGACCTCGAGGCTGGGCAGGCCGTCGGTTTCGTCGAATGTGGTCCAGCTCTCCCCGTCGAATCGCGAGATGCCGCCACCAAGCGTGGCAACCCACACCGCCCCATCGGCGGCGTCTATCGACGAGGTGGCCCATTCGATTACTGCGGCGCTGCCGAGCTTGTTGCCAATTCCATCCGCAGGTTCGTAGACGGTTGCCTCGTCCCCCGCAACGCGCACGACCGATTCTCCAAACGTCGACCACACCGCCCCATCCGAGGCGACCGCAAGCGAGTTGAGGTCGCTGCGGAGCGGGGGTGGCGCCCACAGCTGTCGGATGGCCTCGGCTCGCAACTCCCATATGCCTCCGGGCTCGCCGGAACCCCATCGCGCCGTCGACGAGGAGACAACCAGCGATCCGTCTGTGCCGATGGCTATGCTCCCGGCGTCGAATGGCTCGTACTGATTCGGCTCCCGTCTACTCCAGCTGGTTCCATCGAAGCTAGAGAGGGCGGGCGGGATCTGGGTCATCTCGCCGTCGGGCGAGTCGCCAACCATGAGTCCGATCGAGTAGATCCACACTTGCCCCGATGGATCCAGGGCGGCAGAGCTCACATAGGATCGAGCGGCGCCGTCCTCCGACGTATAGCGATCCCAACTCTCGCCGTCGAAGCGGGCCAGCGCACCGAATGCATCGACCCAGAGATACTCCCTGTTGCCTGCAAGTGCTCGATACACCGGAAATGGTGGCTCCAGCCTTTGCCAGCGCTCTCCATCGAACGAGACGAGCTGGGTATCTGTCGGCAAAGCCTCCACGACCGGCTCAGAGAAGGTCAGCCACACGACACCGGCGTCGTCCACCAGTAGAGAGTTGACCTGGAGCTCAGCAACATCTTGCTCGTCGACACGCGCCAGCTGGAGGGTGCGATTGACTTCCCCGATACGGGCGGTCGGCTCGAAAAGGACCTCGATCGATTCACCGGCACTGCCGGGGAGCGACCCTGCCGATGAGGAACGCATCACCAGCCAGAGGACCAGCACCAACCCGGACACCCCCAGCAACACCAAGGCCGGTCCGAAACGGATCCAGCTCGCCATCCGAGCAGAGTCGGGGCGTCGATTCATGGCTCAATGTTCCCATGCGAGCGGACCGGCGTAGGAGGACCTCCATCTGTTGGAACGTTCCAAATCCACTTGCATATAATGGTGGCATACGCCGCTGGAGGGGTGATGGGTCGGTTCGAAGGCAAGATTGCGCTGATCACCGGGAGTACACAAGGTGTGGGGGAGGCCGTCGCCGGGCGATTAGCCGCCGAGGGAGCCGCAGGGATCGTTGTGTGTGGCCGCAACCAAGAGCGGGGCGAGGCCGTAGCCGCCGACCTGCGTCGGGCAGGTGCCGACACTCGCTTCGTATCCGTCGAACTGAGCGACGCCGCCAGCTGCCGCAACCTGGTTGCTGCGGCGGATGAGTCATTCGGGCGGGTCGATATCCTGGTCAATGCCGCCGCGATCACACTGCGCGGCTCGATAGCCGATAGTTCGGTCCAGTTGTGGGACACGATGATGAACGTCAACGTCCGCGCCCCGTTTCTTCTGATGCAAGGTGCAATCGAGATCATGCGCCGGGAGGGAAACGGTGGGAGCATCGTAAACGTGGGCTCGATCGTCGCTTCCGGCGGGCCGCCGAACCTTCTGCCCTACTCGACATCCAAGGCGGCGCTGGCGGCCATGACCAAGAATATTGCCTACTCGGTGGCGTGGGATCGCATCCGGGTCAACTGCATCAACCCCGGCTGGATGGACACCCCGGGTGAAGACGAGACCCAGCGCCGATTCCACACCGACGGACGGGACTGGCTGGAGGATGCCGAGGCCGGCCGGCCGTTCGGCCAGCTGATCAAGACCAGCGAGATCGCGGCCGCGATAGCCTTTCTCGCCAGCGAAGAATCGGGCGTGATGACGGGAGCTGTGGTGGACTACGACCAGTCCATCATTGGAGCCGGCGACTCGCCCGTCCCACCTCGAGAGTCGCACCCGTGACGTATGACCTGATCACCGTCGGCAGGGTCAATATGGACTTGTTCGCCAAGGACATCGGCGCCGAGTTCGCCGACATCACGGGCTTCGACGCGGCCGTTGGGGGAAGTCCGACCAACATCGCCATGGGAACCGCCCGACTCGGGTTGCGAACTGCTGCATTCACCGCCGTAGGTGAGGACACGGTGGGTGAGTTCGTGTTGCGCTATCTGCGCGATGCAGGCGTTGTCACCGACTTCGTCAAGTGCAAGCCGGGCAAGCGCATTTCCCTCGCTCTCGTAGGAGTGCAGCCGCCAAACAGGTTTCCGCTCACCTTCTATCGCGACGATCCCGCCGACATTCACCTCACCATCGATGACGCGAGCACCCTTCCACTGGACGAAACCCGGGCCGTTCTGCTCTCGGGCAATGCCTTCAGTCGGGGCACCTGTGCAGACGCGGCTCGCCGGATTGCTGAGATGGCGGCTGTGGTCGACTGCACGGTATTCATGGACCTCGACCTGCGCCCCACCGACTGGTCCCATCCCCGTGCTTTCGGGGTCGGCTTGCGCAGTGTCCTGCCGGATGTTGACGTTCTCATTGGAACCGAAGAAGAG
This sequence comes from Acidimicrobiia bacterium, assembly GCA_029287195.1. GTDB lineage: Bacteria > Actinomycetota > Acidimicrobiia > Spongiisociales > UBA5794 > JAAETI01. The sequence goes on from JARFRN010000241.1 coordinate 15,918, forward strand.
TTCTACGCACTGCTGGCACCCGAGCCGGGCGATGCGGCGACCGGGGCCGGTCTGGACGATCAGCAGCGCAAGGAGCTCGACGGAATCGTCGGCAGCCTGGTTGCAGGTGGCGACACAGCAACCCTGGTTCTCAAGCGAGGGGCCCGGGGTTCGGAGATCATCACCGCCGACGATCGAATCATGGTGACGGGCTTCCCCGTCGAGGCCGTGAACACGGTCGGTGCCGGTGATTCGTTTGCGTCCGGTCTCATCACCAGCCGGTTGCGTGGTGAAGACTGGTATCGGGCTTGCCGGATAGGCAATGCCTGCGGGGCGCTTACCGTGACCCGGCACGGCTGCGCCGTTGCGTTCCCGAGCCGAGAAGAACTTGACCGGTTCATCGCCGACAACGGAGGTTTGTAGCCATGACCCAGCACCAACTGTCTTCGCAGCCCGGTCCCGGTACTGTACTTCGGGTCACTCCCGAGATTGCCGGCTGGAGCGTGCTCGACTTTGCCGTAACCATTCTGGGACCCGGCCAGACCGTCACCGTGGAGGCTGCAGGCCGCGAGGTCGCGGTTGTCCCTCAAGCGGGCAGCTTCACCGCCACCGTGGACGGCGCAAGCTACGAACTCGGCCGTAGCGACGTGTTTGCAGAAATGGCGCCCGTTCTCTACCTACCACCCGGGTCGACGGTCGATCTGAGCTCGGCGAACGGCGCCGAGTTCGCAACCGGAGGTGCCCCGGCCGAGGGTCGCTATCCGGTCCGCCTCTTCCAACCGCACGAGATGAAGACCGAAGTCCGCGGCGGGGGTGGGGCTACCCGGCAGGTCAACCACATTCTGGCTCACCCGCTGCCGGCCGAGAGATTGATCCTCTACGAGGTGTATGTCCCCAGGGGCAAGTGGTCGGGCTGGCCGCCCCACTGCCACGATGGCTGGGAGGGCTCTCCCTACCTCGAAGAGACTTACTACTTCCGCTTTGATCCGGCCGATGGCTGGGGCATGCACCGCAATTACCGGGTCGACTCCGAGTGGAATGAGACCTTTGCGGTCCGCGACCGGGACGTCGTCATGGTCACCCAGGGTTATCACAGCAGCGCGGCGTCGCCTGGTTCGCACATGTACTTCCTCAACTACCTGGCAGGCACCCCGCAGAACGAGGACCGCGCCATTCCGCCGTTCTTCCAGCCGGAGTACCGCTGGATCGATGGCAATTGGGACAAGGATGCCATGACTCTGCCGGCGGTGACCCCCGAGCCCGGAGAGGAGTGAGCCGGTGACCCCCAAGAGCTTGACCCCGGGCAAGGTTCGGGGTCTTGCTGCCACCTCGTCGAGCAACGGCATCTTCAAGGTGCTGGCGCTGGATCACCGCGACTCGATGCGGGTGATCATCGATCCCGACGACCCGGCTGCCCTCTCGGCTGCGGACCTGACTGCAGTGAAGCTCGACCTGCTGCGAGAGCTTGCAGGCGAAGCCACCGCCGTCATGCTCGACCCCGAGTACAGCGCCGCCCAGGCGATCGTGGCGCGGGCGTTGCCCGGGTCGGTGGGTTTTCTAGCGGCCGTCGAGGCCCAGGGGTACCTGGGCGACCCCACCGCCCACCAGACATCGCTGCTGGAGGATTGGGGGGTCGAGAAGGCAAAACGTCTCGGAGCCAATGCCATCAAGCTGCTGGTTCTCTACCGACCCGACGCAGGTGCGGTGACCGAGCAGCAGGACCGCCTGATCAGACAGGTCATCGAAGATTGTGCACGGTACGACATCGCGTTGTTTCTCGAGCCACTGGCTTATGCGATCGAACCGGGGATGGCGATGAACACACCGCAGTTTGCGGCGCAGCGCCGCGGCATCGTCATCGAAACCGTGCGGCGACTTGGAGCATTGGGCCCCGATGTACTCAAGGTTCAGTTTCCGATCGACACGAAGCACGAGGAAGACCGGGCGGTGTGGCGCGATGCATGCCGCGAACTGGACGACACTTCGCCGGTGCCCTGGGCGCTGCTTTCCGCCGGTGACCCCTACGAGCTGTTTCGGGAGCAAGTGGGGATCGCATGTGAAGCAGGCGCCTCCGGGTTCCTGGCCGGCCGGGCGCTGTGGGGTGAATACGTGGCGGCGCCTGCCGCAATGCGTCCCCGGCTGATGTCCGAGCTGGTGCGCCCCCGTTTTCTCGAGCTTGCCTCGATTGCCGATCACGCCGGGCGGGATTGGGCGGAGCGCTGCCGCTTCCCGGAAGTCGACGAACGCTGGTACTCGGCCTACTGAGGAGCTTCGATGAGCGAGCCGAGGTGGCACCCATCTCCCGAAGTGATTGCTTCTGCCAACCTCACCGCTGCGATCGCAGAGCGCGGGCTGGCCGGTTATGACGAGTTCTACGAGTGGTCCCGCACCGATCGCCCCGGATTCTGGGGCTACACCGCCGAGCGCCTCGGCATCCGGATGACACAGTCGCCGTCGGCCATCCTTGGCGACCAGGGGACCTCGGAGTATCCGGATTGGTTCTCGGGCGCTCGCCTCAACATCGCAGAATCGTGTTTCCGCGCCCCGGCGGAGGCCATCGCAGTTCGGCAGCAGCAGGATGATCTCTTCCGCAACATCACATACGGTGAGCTACGGCGTCTCGCCAACCGAGCGGCCAACGGCTTCGGCAAACTCGGGATTGGTGCCGGCGATCGAGTCGCCATTGCCATGCCGATGAATTTGCATGCAGTTGTTGCATATCTCGGCATCGTGTTCACCGGGGCAGTGGTCGTGTCGATCGCCGATAGCTTCGCGCA
>JARFRN010000258.1 GCA_029287195.1 Acidimicrobiia bacterium
GAGCACTCGGGCCACTACTACTTCCGGGACAATTACCGCGCCGACTCGGGGATCCTGGCGTTGCTGGTGCTCCTGCAGGTTCTTTCGGAAGACGGGAGGCGGCTGTCAGAATTGCGGACCGATTATGAGCCGTACGCACAGTCGGGAGAGATCAACTTCGACGTCGAGGACAAGGAAGCCGCCATCGAGGCCATCGCAGCTGCTTTCCCGGAAGGTGCCCCCGATAGGCTGGATGGGTTGACTGTTGATCTTGGGGATCGCTGGTTCAATGTCCGGCCTTCCAACACAGAACCCGTGCTGCGGTTGAACGTGGAAGCCCCGCAGCCGAACGGCGTCGACGAGTTGGTGGCTTCGATCCGTTCCGTGCTTGCGGGCGACGAGGCCGAACCGGCCGGCGGTCTTCTTCCCGAAGGCTTGCTCGAGATCATGCAATGCCCCGCCTGTGCCGGCGAGCTGTCGGAAGTGATGGATCCGCCTTCCCTGCTCTGCGGAGACTGCGGGCTCAGGTACGCGGTTGAGGACGGAATCCCGATCATGTTGGTTGAAGAAGCGGAGCAGACTTGAGCGGCGCCCAATCCGTGCGGACAGGCTTCCATCCGGCCCGGGGTACCGTTGGGTGCGATCAATGAGAGGAAGCGAAGTGAATTACGACATAGCCGATCGATCGCTGGCCGAGCTCGGGGACCGCCGGATCGAGTGGGCCGGCCGGCGCATGCAGGTGCTGGCTGCGATCCGGGAACGATTTGAGAAGGAGCGGCCGCTCGCAGGTCTGACGATCGGCGCATGCATGCACGTCACAACAGAAACTGCAAACCTCATGCTCGTGCTCCGAGCCGGCGGGGCCAACGTCGCCCTGTGCGCGTCAAATCCGCTGTCGACCCAGGATGACGTCGCCGCCGCGCTGGTCCAGGCAGGTATTCCGGTATATGCGATCCGGGGTGAAGATTCCGAGACGTTCTATCGCCACATCAACGCCGTGCTCGATACGAATCCGGATCTCGTCTTTGATGACGGCTGTGACATGACCACCGTCCTTCACGAACAGCGGCCAGATCAGCCGCTCATCGGAGGCATGGAGGAAACAACGACCGGTGTCATTCGGCTGCGGGCAATGGAGGAGGATGGCGTGCTTCGCTTTCCGGTGGTTGCGGTCAACGACTCAGACACCAAACACCTATTTGACAATCGTCACGGCACCGGGCAATCGTCGCTCGACGGCATCCTCCGCTCGACCAACATCCTCTTCGCCGGACGGACCGTGGTCGTCGCCGGTTACGGCGACTGTGGGCTGGGCATCGCCAATCGTGCCGATGGTCTCGGCGCCAAGGTCATCGTCGTCGAGTCGAACCCGGTGCGGGCGCTTTCGGCTGCAATGGACGGCCACGAGGTATTGACCAGCCACGATGCGGCGCCGCTTGGTGACGTGTTCATCACCGCCACCGGCGATATCCGGGTCTTCCGTCAAGAGCATTTTGAGGCGATGAAGGATGGGGCCATCCTGGCCAACGCCGGCCACTTCGATGTTGAACTGGACCTGGAGGCACTTGGTGAGATGGCGATGAGCTACCGCGAGTTGCGTGACAACCTCGGCGAGTACACCTTGCCTGACGGCCGTCGCCTACTGGTGGTGGCAGAGGGGCGTCTCGTCAACCTCGGGGCTGCCGAAGGGCATCCCGCCGACGTGATGGACATGTCGTTTGCCGATCAGGCGCTTGCTGCGGAATGGCTCAAGGAGAATGCTCCCTCGCTCGAGCCGAAGGTGTACGTGCTCCCCGTCGATCTCGATCATGAGGTGGCAAGGCTCAAGCTGGAAGCGATGGGATGCGGGCTCGAGATCCTGACCGAGGAGCAGCTTGCCTACCTCTCGTCATGGGAACACGGGACGTAACATACCGGCCGTCCCGCAGGGCGACCAGTGCTCTACTTCTCCGCGATCTCGAGCAGAGGGCGCGGTCGCTCGCTTGTCGAGCGGAGATCGACGAGTACCTGATCGTCGATGCCGTGTCGCTGCTGCGCCTCGTCGAGAACCCGATGGATCTCCTCGGCACTGAGCTCATCCTTGCGGAGCAGCGCCTCGCGCACCGCAACGATCAAGTGCCGGTTCTCGAGCATCAACCTCATGGTGTCCCGCTTCGTGTCCCGCAGCAGCGCTTCGAGTTCCTTGCGGGTACGAGGGTCGTCAATGACCCGCTTGACAAAATCCGTGCGTCGGATTGGGCCGGTCGCCAGTGAGACCAGCGAGCTGGCCATGCCAAGACGTCCAACCATGTCCGCCCCGAGCGACGTAGCCGATGCCAGATCGGTGGCAACATTTGCCCCGCTTTCGCCCGTGAAGATTTCCTCTGCGGCCATACCGGCGAGGATGACACGCAGATCTCGGTGCAGGGTTGTGTGGGTATGGCCGGCTGCGGGCTGAGACGGCAGATGGCAGCGATCCGTCATGCTCAGCTTTGTGATGGACTGCGGATTCTCGGTAGAAGTTGCTACGAGATGACCGGCGTGGTGGGTGGCCCGCGAGTAACGCAGCAAAGGTGGTTCCGAAGGATACAGCGACGGGCTCAGCGGCTTGCGCCACAGAGCGATGAGCGCCACGGTGGCCACAGACGCAACAATCAGTGCGAGTGTCATCTGCGTTTGCGATGCAATCGATCCCGACGCGAGGCTGGCGACGAGAACCGCCCAGAGCGACACGATCACGGTGATCAGCGCCGCAACCAGGGATACGTAGCGGAAGTGCCTCCTGTGCCGCCGCGCAACCGCGGAGGGTATTCCCACCTGCATGTTTCAGCCCCCATGAGAACCGTCTGCCATTCCGTCTCCAACATTAGAAGACGTACAGTGGTTGTGCGACTACATTTTGTAGCCGCTCGGAGGGACTAGTTTGCCGTCCCTGCGGTTTGTCACGGTGCGCAGATAGCTTGGTTGCATGCCGGTCTGTGTTGTCTGCAGCGCGTGGGGCGAGGGAGCCCTCTGCAGTGTGTGTCGCCGCGGACTGCACCGAGCCGCTCCTGTCAGGTTGGGTGGCAGCCTGGAGGTCTATGCGGCCTTTGCGCACGGTGCAACGGCTCGCCGGCTGGTTCACCGTCTCAAGTACACCGGCATACGCTGCGCTGCAGAGGTGCTGGCGATGGCGATGCTCGAGGCGATGCCCTCTGATGTCACGGCTTTGGTACCGGTCCCTAGGGCGCTGGCACGACATTTCCGTTACGGCGTGGATCCGGCGGTCTTGCTTGCCGGGTTGATCGGGAGGGAGGCAGGCATTCCGGTGGTGGCCGCGCTGCGGGCTCCCTTGTGGTGGCCGTCCAACGCCGGCACGTCACGGGCGCGGCGATGGTCACCTGGTTTTCGCCCCATGCAAGCCGCTCCGGCCGGCGGCGTGCTCGTCGACGATGTTGTGACGACGGGGGCGACCCTGCTCTCTGCGGCCGCGAGGACACAGCTCCATCGTGCGCTCACTGCCACCCGTGCGGGTGAGCCCGTCTCCGGGTAGGATTGTGGCAAGGGCTAGCCGAGTCAGGTCGACCCGTGGAGCAGGTGTGCGAGGAGCACTCGACAGATCTCCCCAGCAACCAAAACTCGACGCGGGCAAGAGGCTGGTCGTGTATCCCCCGCCGGCTGAATCCGGCATCAGCTCGTCTACTTGAAAGGAGCCGAGGTGGACGTTCGCGTACATGGGAAGAACATGCGGGTAGAGGACCCGGTCAATGAAACCGCACTCGAGAAGATCAGCCATGCCGGCCGTATCTTCGATGATGGCTCGGTCGCAGACGTCGAGTTCTCCGAGCTGCGGAATCCACGATCGGCCGGGGAGCGATTCAAGGTCGAGATAACCAGCCACACCGCAGGCCATACCGTGCGCGTGCAGTCGGTGGCTCCCGATGCAGTCGCTGCGGTCGACCTCGCAGCCGACAAATTCGAGCGGCAGTTGCGCCGGCTCAAGGAACGGCTCATCCAGAGATCGCGAAATCGGGAACACAAACTGCTCAATAGTGGGTCATACGCATCCGATGAAGACGAGGACGACGGGCCAGGAAGCATCGTCAGGACCAAGAGGTTCGCGATGCGGCCCATGACACCGGAGGAAGCTGGATTGCAGATGGAGATGCTCGGACACGACTTCTTCTTCTTCCTTGACGCCGAGAGCGGCAAGTACTGCGTTCTCTACCACCGGGATGACGGCAACCTAGGACTGATAGAGCCCGAATGACACGTCTTCTCATAGTCGACGATGTACCCCTCTTCAGAGCCGGGCTGAGCTCTGCTCTGAACGAAGCAGGTTTCGAAGTTGTTGGTGAGGCTGGTAGCGCTGAAGATGCAGTGGCCCAGGCTGAGGTGCTGCAACCCGACCTCGTCCTGCTCGATGTCTTGATGCCCGGTCTCTCCGGGCTCGATGTCGTCGGCAAGATCGTCGCCGTATCCGAGGACTCGCAGGTGATTCTCTTGACCGGAAGCGAGTCTGAAGAGGATATGATCTCTGCGATCAAGTCGGGTGCCCGGGGCTACATAGTCAAGGATATGCCGTTTGCGAACTTGGTCGACCTGATCCGGGCGGTAGCCGACGGCGGAGCAGCGTTCTCGCCGAAGATGGCGGGCAAGATGGTCGATGTGCTTCGGCAACTCTTGCGTCACCAGGAACTGTTCAAGTCACGCAAGCCGACGCTTACCGGCCGCGAGATCGAGGTGCTGCAGCTGGTGGCGCGGGGTATGACCAGTAGAGCGATTGGGGACCGCTTGTTCATCTCCGAGAACACGGTGAAGAATCACATCCGCAACATCCTCGACAAACTGGGCCTGCACTCCCGCAACGAAGCGGTTCTCTATGCAGTGCGCGAGGAGTTCATAACCCTGGATTAGTCGAATCGGTGGGGTGGAGATGCCTTCTGCTCGCTCGACTCGGAAGAATGCCTCGCCGAAAAGGGTTGTGTTCTCACTAGCGATCCCTGCTCCTACAATGCGGTACTTATGGCAATCCTCAGCAAGATCCTGCGCGCCGGCGAAGGTAAGAGGCTGAAAGAACTCCAGCAACTCGTTGAAACCGTCAACGGTCTCGAGCCGGAAACTCAGTCACTCACCGACGACCAGTTGCGCATGAAGACAGAAGAGTTCCGCAAGCGACTGGCCGACGGGGAGACCCTCGACGACATCGAGGCCGAAGCATTTGCAGTAGTACGAGAGTCGGCGTGGCGCGTATTGGGAGAGCGACCATACGACGTCCAGATCATCGGTGCTGGTGCGATGGCGCGCGGCATGATTGCTGAGATGCGGACCGGCGAAGGCAAAACCCTGGTGTCGACCATGCCGGCCTACCTGAATGCCCTCCCCGGGCACGGCGTGCACGTGGTCACGGTGAACGACTACCTGGCAAGCCGTGACGCCGAATGGATGGGCGCCGTCCATCGCTTCCTGGGTCTCGAGGTTGGGATCATCCAGGCCGACATGACACCGGAGGAGAGACGACCCGCATACGCCGCCGACATAACCTACGGCACCAACAATGAATTCGGCTTCGACTATCTCCGCGACAACATGACGATGCGCCCTGCGGACATGGTGCAGCGGGGTCACCACTATGCGATTGTGGACGAGGTCGATTCGATTCTCATCGACGAGGCACGCACCCCACTGATTATTTCGGGCCGGGTTGGCGAAACGGGCAAGTGGTATCGGGATTTTGCCCGTATTGCCAAGAGCCTGCACAGAGACATCCACTATGAGGTGGATGAGAAGAAGCGCCAGGTGATGACCACCGAGGAGGGCGTTCACAAGGTTGAGCAGATCCTCGGTGTCGAGAACATGTACGACTTTGCCAACGTCGACATGATTCATCACCTCGATGTCGCGCTGAAGGCAAAAGAACTGTACGAACGTGACGTCGACTACCTGATTCGGAACGGCGAGATCAAGATCGTCGACGAATTCACAGGGCGTGTGTTGGACGGCAGACGCTACTCGGAGGGGCTGCATCAGGGGATCGAGGCCAAAGAGGGCGTCAAGATCAAGGAAGAAAACCAGACGCTCGCCACCATCACCCTGCAGAATTTCTTCAGGCTCTACGAGAAGCTTGCCGGAATGACGGGCACTGCCATCACTGAGGCCGGCGAGTTCTATGAGATCTACAAACTCGAGGTCGTCGAGGTGCCGACCAACAGGCCGATTGCGCGGGAGGATCAGGGAGACCTCGTCTACGTCGACGAGGACGCGAAGTACGACGCGCTGATCGACGACATCATCGAGCGCAACGCGGCCGGTCAGCCGATCCTCGTCGGCACCGTGTCGATTGAGAAGTCGGAGCGCTTGTCCGGCCATCTCAAGCGGCGCGGCATCAAGCACGAGGTGCTGAACGCCAAACAGCATGCCCGGGAAGCGCAGATCATTGCCCAGGCAGGGCGGCCCGGTGCCGTGACAGTCGCCACCAATATGGCCGGCCGTGGCGTTGACATCAAGCTCGGTGGCAATCCGGCCGAGTTGGCGCGCGCTGAGATACGCAAGCGAGGTGTCGACCAGCAGGATCCTTCTTACCAAGCCCAGTACGACCAGCTCGTAGCGGGGTACGCGGAGGAAACCGCCGATTCTCGCGATCAGGTTCTCGCCGCAGGTGGACTCTATGTGCTCGGAACCGAACGGCATGAGTCGAGGCGTATCGACAACCAGCTGCGCGGGCGTTCCGGGCGGCAAGGTGATCCCGGCGAGTCGCGCTTCTACCTGTCGCTCGAAGACGACCTGATGCGCCGGTTCGCCAACGAACGGGTGGCGTCGATCATGAGCCGTCTAAAGATCCCGCGTGAGGTTCCAATCGAACACAAGATGGTCACGAAGGCCATCGAGCGTGCTCAGAACCAGGTCGAGGCGCAAAACTTCGAGATCCGCAAGAACGTCTTGAAGTACGACGAGGTGATGAATACCCAGCGCAAGATCATTTACGAGTGGCGCAACCAGATTCTCGTCGGACAAGAGACCGAGGAACTGCTTGCGACCTGGCGGGAGGAGGTCATCGAGTCTCACGTGCGGGCGATGACCGGCGGGATCGACCCGGAAGAGTGGGATTGGGACGGCTTCACAGAAGGTCTGACGACCGTCTACACGCCGTCGATTCAGAAGTCGAGTTTCGCTCATCCCGGAGACCTCGATCCCGAGGAAGTGGTGGAGGCCTATCTCGACGACGCTGCCAACGCATACAGGGCGCGTGAAGAGGAACTCACTTCGGACGTGCTGCGTCGATTGGAGCGCACCGTCACTTTGTCGATCATCGACAACAAGTGGAGAGAACATCTAGCCGAGATGGATTACCTGCGCTCCGGAATTGGTCTGCGTGCAATGGCACAGAAGGATCCGCTCACCGAGTACCAGCGCGAGGGCTACGACATGTTCGCTGCTCTTGTCGACTCGGTGAAAGAAGACGCGTTGCGCTACATGTACCACGTCAAGGTCGTCCAGGAGCAAGCTCCGCAGCGACCCACCGCAATCCAGACGTCCGGCACCGCACCGAAGAAGCGCACCGTTCGCGTGAAGGACAAGGTTGGCCGCAATCAGCCTTGCCCGTGTGGTTCTGGCAAGAAGTACAAGATGTGTCACGGCAAGCCGGGGGCGGAGTCGCTGGCCGGCTAGATGGATAGCGGCGGGCGAGCGCTGCAGGATCCGGTGGTCACCAGATCACCGACCGCAGGTCTCGATGACCATTCGGCTAATGTCCGCCGATGCCGAAAGCCATATTCAAGATCTTCGGGCTCGTACGCCACTACAAGTTGCGATTCGCCGTGTCTCAGTTGTCGATGCTGGTTGCAGCCTTCTGCATCGTTGCTTATGCGTCGCTGATTCAGGCCCTCGTCGACAAGGGGATGGTTGCAGGTGATGTCCAAGCCGCGGTCGATGTCGGGATTTGGATGCTGATTCTTGCGACCGTCATGGCAGCCGCGATCGCCCTTGCCGGGGTTCAGGCGGTGTTCTTCTCGCAACGGGCGGCCTACTACATTCGCCGCGAGCTATACAGTCAGATTCAGTGATACTCCCACAGAGACGGTGATATCGACGCGGTCGTCCGCATGCAGGTATGCCGGGACCCGTCAAGCAGCGCTCCGAAATAGCTTGGGCGGCGGCAAGGGTCGGCGCGTAACGAAACGGACTCGAGGCGGCACCGATGCCGGGCGCGCTGGGATTGTGCCCTGGTTGCTTTGCAACACACGGGACTCCATCTTGCGGTCGGCGGCGCTGGAGATCCGGCCGCACGTCCAGGGGTGCTTTACGGCGGCATCCTGCGATTGCCGGGCGGGCCGGGCCGAGCCTGCCGGTCATGGGGATTCTGCATTGTGTCAGCGGGTGTCGATGCTGGCGATTGAGACATAGTCCTATGCAGGCCACCTGCCCTCGCCAGCCATAGATCGATCCCACACTGGCCGAACGCGTCTCCATGCCCTAGGTCTTCGCAACGGATTACCCAAGGTCGTTACGGACCTGATCAGCGACGCTGGCCGCTCTTCATAATTCGTGTTAATATAACTAATATGAATATAGCGAACAAGGATGCAAAACCTGCAGTAGCGACACCGGCTCCGGCCCGCAACGCACCGACGGCCGAGCGGCGGCAGTACCGGATGTCGGCCCGTGCCGAATCGATGGCGGCCACGCGCGAGGCAATCTTGGGGGCCGCAAGAGAAGCTTTCACCGCTCGGCCATTCGACGACGTCACGTTGAACGATGTGGCATCTGCAAGTGGGGTGACGGTGCAAACGGTCATCCGCCGGTTCGGTGGTAAGGAGCAGTTGTTCTCCGCAGTCGCCGAGCAGGAGAGATCCAGAATCCTCGCCTCGCGCGAGGTCCCGGTCAATGCCGAATTCGATATTGCGCTCGATGCGCTGCTCGATCATTACGAGACCGATGGCGAGGTTGTACTACATCTGCTGGCACAGGAAGAGAGAGTTGGTTCGGTGGCGGAGGTGGTTCGACAAGGCCGCCGGGTCCACCGTGAATGGGTGGAGAGGCATTGTGCGTTCGCCATCGGCAGTCGCACGGGCGCAGCTCGGGAACGGGCCATCCACGCTGCATTTGCGGCGACGGATCTCGGGACGTGGAAGCTGCTGCGAACCAGCCTCGGACTCGAACGCAATGAGGTGGCGGCAGTGATGGCTGCCCTCATTGAGGGCTTGAAGGGAGAAAGCTGATGTCGTCGATTCTGGTATACGCGTCGCCCGCCCGCGGGCATCTCTTCCCTGTTCTCGGAGGTGCTCTTGAATTGCGGCGCCGCGGTCACGACGTGCGCGTCCGCACGTGTGCTTCCGACGTGCAACTTGTGCGCGATCTGGGTTTGCAGGCCGACTCGATCGATCCGAGGATCGAGGAACGGGAACTCGACGATTGGCAGGCACGCACTCCGCTCCAGGCTGTCGAGCGGGCAATGGCCGCATTCTCGGATCGGGCGGAGTTCGAGGTCGATGATATGCGCAACGCAATCAGCGAAGCATCTGCGGATGTGCTCGTAGTGGACACCAATACCTGGGGAGCTCAGGCGGTCGCCGAGGCATCTGGGCTGCCCTGGGCGGTGTTCCAGCCCTACTTCACACCGCTGCCTGCCCCGGGCATCCCACCGTTTGGTCCCGGGTTTGCGCCTTCGTCCAGCCCTTTGGCGCGCGTGCGCGACCGAGTCGTCGGCCGGCTCGTCGCCGCCAAGGTGGCCAAGACGGCCCTGCCCGGGATCAATGCTTCACGTCGTCGGTTGGAGCTGGCGCCACTCGACACCATGCATCAGCTTCTGCTGAGACCTCCGCGAGTGATCTACTTCACCGTGCGAGCCCTTGAGTACCCGCGTCTCCAATGGCCGCAGAGCTATCGATTTGTGGGTCCGGGATTGTGGGGCCCGCGTGATGGCGAGCCTGAGTGGCTCTCAGCGATTGAGCGCCCCATCGCCCTGGTCACCTGCTCCACCGAACGCCAGAACGACCAGGCTCTACTGAAGTCAGCAGTTCTCGGCCTGCCGCCGCAAGGATTGTCGGTTGTGGGAACCAGCGGCGCAACCTCGCCCGATGAGGCAGATCTCGAGCAGAGTCGGCATGTCAGGGTGGAGCGCTTCGTGCCGCACGATCACGTGCTGTCACGTGCAGAGGTTGCCGTCTGTCACGGTGGCATGGGTATTACCCAACGCGCCCTCGCTCACGGTGTGCCGGTCGTCGTCGTGCCGTTCGGGCGGGATCAGTTCGAAGTTGGACGGCGCATCGAGAAGGTTGGCGCCGGCGTCATGGTCTCATCCAAGAAGCTCACGCCTACGAGGCTGGCTGCAGCCGTCCGACGGGCGCGTGATCTGGCTCCGAACGCTGCGTACCTGGCCGCCGCTTTCCGACAGGCCGGCGGAGATCACGCGGCCGCCGGCGTTGTCGAACAGCTCTTGCGGGACAACTCCCAATCGGCCAGCGCGGATCATCGCGACAACCGATCGGCAGAATCCAACTGAGAAGGACGATCTCATGTCCAGCATCATCACCATCGCCCGGACAAGGTCCGCGGGATTCGCAAGCTCTTCTTTGGGTGGGTCGGACGGCAATATGGCGGCATCGTGCCCGGCGTGTTCCAGATCCTCGCGGTCGATCTGAAGGTGGGCCGTTCGGCAGGCGCCCTGTACCGCTACCTCCACCTTCGCCGGGGCTCCCCGCTCAGCCACCTCCAGCGTGAGATGCTGGCGACGGTGGTAAACGGCAAGGTCGGTGGTGCGCCCTGACTGGGCATGCACACGGCGGCGGTCCGTCGCCCTACCGGAGATGAGCACCTCGACTTCGAATTCGCCACGACCTGGCCGCAGTACGACCTGGACGACCCGACCCGGGCGCTGCTCGCCTACGCAGGCAAGCTCACCGAGACGCCCGGGATGGTCGAGGGAGCCGACGTCGAGAAACTGCGCGAGGCCGGCTGGGATGAGCAGGCAATCTGGGAGATCACCGCACTGGTCTCGTTCTTCAACTTCAGCGGCCGGCTCGAAGCGGCTTCCGGCATACCTCCCGACGAGATACCGGAGGGAGCGCGTTTTGCCGAAGCGCAGGACTAGCCGTCACCGACCGGGACCCACTCCATGAACGAGTCCATGAGCACAGGCCCCTGTTTGCCTGTGTAGCCAAGGAACCGTGGTGGCTCCCAGCGCGTCACCTCGAGTTCGAACTTGAATGTGTACCCGAGCGCCTTGGCTGAGAGCTGGATCTTGCTGCCCACATCGGGCTCGCCCTCCGTCAGCCATGAAACCGCGGACATACGCGGTCACCACTCGGGTGTGCGCTCAATGTCGAGGACCTAGTCAAAGACACCCTGCGGGGTCGGTTGATGTATATGCCCAGGTGGGGGTGTCGGCCATTCTTGCTCCTTTCGCCGCTCAGCCGTTTCTATCTCTCGGTTG
>JARFRN010000261.1 GCA_029287195.1 Acidimicrobiia bacterium
GAGCGGACGACCGGGTTCGAACCGGCGACCTCAACCTTGGCAAGGTTGCGCTCTACCAGCTGAGCTACGTCCGCGAGTGTCGGCGATGTTACCACCTCGAGGAACGTGAGCGGCTATCAGTTCAGATACCCGAAGAGCCGAATCCGCCGGCCCCGCGTTGCGACTCCGGGAGGGCCTCGACCTCGACCATGATCGCCTCCGCAATCGGCACCACGAGCAGCTGGGCGATCCGATCGCCACGGCGCAGCGTGATCTCTTCGCCGCCGTGGTTGATGAGAATCACATTGATCTCCCCTCTGAAGCCCGCATCCACTACACCCGGTCCGTTGACCACGCTGATGCCGTTGCGTGCTGCCAAGCCGCTCCGGGGGGCGACCAACCCCGCATAGCCGGCCGGAATGGCAACAGCTATCCCGGTGGGAATCATCGCCCACTTCCCTGCAGCCAGTAGCGTGTCCACGCGAGCTCGTAGGTCGATCCCGGCATCGCCCGGATGTGCTCGCGACGGCTCTGGTAGTTCAGGGTCGAGGCGTAAGACGGGTATCTTCATGTCTACGGATTCTCGCCGGGCGAGACGACAACATCAAAGGCAGGCTTTTGGAACGCACTGAACAACGGGAGCTACCTGGTAACGACGCCTCCTGGTACCGGGAGATGATCGCCGATCGAGTCGACTCTCGGCGCGTTGCGGTTGGGGTCGAGACCGAGACGCAACCCGACGAATCGGCCGAGTCGATCGAGGACGCCCGGGAGAAAACATCTACCGAGCCCGATGCGGCAACGCTCCCGAAGGAAGTGGACGCCGGCGGCGCCGTAGCCGGCGAGACGGTGGCCGACCAGGCGGGCGAAGTCGACGGCCCACACGACGACGCTTCCGCTTATCCCGCAATTGTCCCGGTGCCTGTGATCGCCGATGATGCCCCGGTCGAGAACACCTCGGAGATGGTCGGTCAGCTGTGGACCGCACGCGACGCGTCCCAACCCCTCGAGGACTGGGAACCGGAAGAGATCGATCGCAAGGTCGGCTCGGCGAGATCCTTCCGCTGGACAACCCTGATTGGAGTGCTGGCCATTGTCGGCTTGATAGTCGCCGGCTTGGTCGTTCTCCCATCGATAACGCAGCAGCGAGCCGACTCCTACCGCCAATCAATCACCGATCCGCTGCGTGAGCTCCGTGCTGAGCTTCCCGATACACAGGCCTCGCTGGCGATCGCCACGGACCCGACCTCCGATGGTGGGGCGCTCGAAGGCTTGACCACCCAGCTGACGACTCTTGCGGCGAAAGCATCCGCTCTCGATGCTGCAACCCGGGCCGACCCACCGGCCGCCCCACTCTTCACGTCGTCGGCTCCGATCGACGAAGTTGAACCCGTTCGGAACCAGGCAGAGCCATTGGGATCGGTGGCCCTCACCATTCAACGCCGTATTGCAAACCTGGTGGAGTACCGCACGTTGATGAGCGGCTTCCTGGTTCTTCCCGAGTTGCCCACCGTCGCCGACAGCGACACCCAGGCCGCACTGCGCGTGGAACTTGCGGCGGCGCAGGCCGAATCGGCATCGATTCTCGCCGAGCTTCCGAACGAGGCGGCGCTGGAGAGCCATACCGCCATGGCGCGAGAAATCAGCCAGCGTTTCGCCACCTGGCAAGTCGACTATCTGGAGGCGCTGCGAACCAACGATGCAGACGGCGCCGCAGTCCTGATTGCCGAACTCGAGACCTCGCTAGCCGAACTGGAGACCGCATTGGTTATCCCGTTGGCACAAATCCGGCGCGAAGTGGATGCCGACCTCATCGATCTAGCCCGGGAGATCGATGAAGTGACCGCACTCGCCGACGAGATCGCCTGATCACAATCGGCGCTCAGGCGTCGCCTTCCATGGCAGCCATCTCACGCTCGAAATCGCTGGCTCCGGTGAAGTCCTTGTATACCGAAGCGAACCGCAGGTATGCCACCTCGTCTACAGCGCGCAACCCCGCAAGGACCGCGTCGCCGATCTCCCCGGCCGAGACAACAGCTGTCTGCGGGTCAAACAGGTTTTCAGCGTTCAGAACAATCGATTCAACCGTGCCGGTCGGGACTTCCCGATCGGCCAGCGCCCGCTCGATACCGGATCGCACCTTGTCGGGAGAGAAAGGCTCCAGTCGCCCGTCGCGCTTGCGCACAAGCGGTTGGTAAGCGATTCGTTCGTAGGTGGTGAAGCGATGTCCGCATATGGTGCACTCGCGCCGGCGCCGAATCGATCGGCCCTCCTCAGCAGAGCGGCTGTCGATCACCTTGGTATCCGCCGAACGGCACATCTGACAAAGCATCGCCGAGTCAGGGTACCAGTCCCCACCACGACGCCGCCGCACCCCGATTCCAATCGCACTGAGCGTTGGTGCTACGCGTCTACTGGGACGAGCAAGCTCTGCCCGGGCCGTATCAGATTGCTCTCCAGATCATTGAGATCGACGATTTCGGCAACGACCGCCCGCAAATCGGTGTCTTCCGGCCCAACCTGTTCGGCAATGGTCCACAGCGTATCGCCTGCCCTCACCCGATAATCAGCGGTCACCGGCTCCGGCCCCGCCGCCATAACAGAGGTGGCGAGAAGCAGAACAAGAGCCACGACCATTGTGGAGATGATGACCAAGAACCGAGTCGGAGTGGTCACATATCGTGGCATTGTTGCTGCCTCCTAACCTTTTTCTTCTGCAAGGCCCCTGCCGGTGCCGCTGACCTGAGTCCGTGTACCGGACCTACGAAACAACGTATCTGCCGGGTGTGACACGTTTGGCCGCTGCATCACGCCGGATCGATCCCAACACCGGGATGGAACCGCGGCTCGAACGTTTGTTCGTATGACTACCAAGATAGGCGAACATGCGTTCGGGTGTCAAGTCGAACATATGTTTGGCTGCTCGCGAAATCAGAACTAACCTGCCCACGACGCAAGAAAGGCAATCACATGGAGCGGAAACAGCTTTCTGCCCGGCAACAGCAGATTCTCGATCTCATTCTCGAAACGGTTGCAGATCGTGGCTATCCCCCATCGGTGCGCGAGATCGGCGAATCGGTCGGGCTCAGCTCACCTTCAACCGTGCACAGCCACCTCTCCGCACTCGTCAGGGCCGGCCATCTCCGCCGGGACCCGAGCAAGCCACGCGCCATCGAGGTAATAGACCCGGGCGAAGATCGAAGGTCATTACATCGCGCCCCGGTGCGTGATGTTCCCAAGGTCGGCAGGATTGCCGCGGGTTCACCGATACTCGCCGAGGAGGACATCGACGAGGTCTATCCGCTGCCCGTCGAGCTAGTCGGGAACGATCCCGTGTTCATGCTCGAGATCAAGGGCGACTCGATGATCGACGTAGGTATCTTCGACGGGGACTATGTCGTGGTGCGTCGCCAGAGTCAGGCCGCCGATGGGGACATCGTCGCTGCCTTGATCAACGGTGAAGAGGCCACCGTCAAGCGCTTGCGGCGTCTCGACGGTCGTGTGGTGCTGAAAGCCGAGAACCCTGCCTACCCACCAATGGTGTTCAGCGAAGGTGTCGAGATTCTCGGTGTAGTCGTCGCACTCATGCGTCGAGTTAGCTGAGCACACCTTCGAACACTGTGTTGGCCGGCCCCTCTATCCAGGCTCCCTGATCGTCGAGATCAACGCGCAGGACTCCCCCACGCAACCTCAGAGAGACATCTGACCCCACCAGCCCTTGTTTGTGCGCCAGATAGGCGGTTGCCGCAGCTCCGCTACCGCACGCCAGCGTCTCCCCCACGCCCCGTTCCCACACGCGCAGCTCGATTTGGTCGACACCGCGGATCGCCGCAAACTCGACATTCGTTCCATCGGGAAAGTGGGCTGCGGTCTCTATCTCGGATCCCCTCTCCTTCACCGAAGCCGTCTGCGGCTCGTCGACCCAGATGATTGCGTGGGGATTGCCCATGTCGACCTCGTGCAGTGAAACGTCTCCGATTTCGATGGAGGATCCGAGTACTGGTTTGCCGAGGAGAGCTTTGACGGAGCCGCTACCGGTGAGATGCACCGGCCGCGGGCCGACCGCCGTCTCGACGACGAACGAACTCCCGTCGACCCATCCCCGCTCTGATGCATAGCGTGCCACACACCGCAACCCGTTGCCGCACATCTCGGCTTCTCCCCCGTCGGCGTTCCAGTAGCGCATTCGTACCGTCTGTCTATCGATCGGAGTCACCTCGAGAAGGCCGTCGGCACCGACTCCCCTTCTCCGATCGCACCACGAACTTACCTGACTCGGACTCGGATCGATGGGACCTTCGATGACGATGAAGTCGTTACCCAGACCCTCCATCTTCACGAATCTCATGCCAACACCTTCTCGATGTGCTCTTCCACTCGCCGTATGCGCGTGCTGAGATCAGGATCCCACGTTATCCACTCAATGCGAGGATCCCTTCTGAAGAATGTCCTCTGCCGTTTCGCCAGTGCCATCGAGGCTCCGACGGCGGCATCGCGTCCTTCTTCTATGGTCGCAACTCCGGCGACCACGGGCAGCAACTCCTTGTAGCCGACCGCTTGACGCGCCAGACGACCGAGCCGGTCACGGAGACCGGCTACCTCATCCAAGAGCCCTGCTCGCAGCATCGCGTCAAAACGCTCCTTGACACGCTGTTCCAGCGAGTCACCCGGATCGAGACCGATCCCTACGAACTCTCGTCGCGGCCGGTAGTCGCGTATCGCACCGGCGTTGTCGCTTGCGGCGCGCCGGCTTGGAGTCAATCCGGTCAGCACGGCGACTTCGAGCGCTCTCACCACCCGTCGTGGATTGGCCATGTCGACGTGCGCCACCGCCGTCGCATCCAGTGCCTCCAGTCGGCGGCGCGCTTCTTCAGCGTCGAGAGCTTCCAGCTCGGCACGAACCGAGTCGTCGCTCGGCGGGAAGTCGAGCGGGTCCACTAGAGATCGGAAGTGAAGCCCGGAGCCACCGCAGATGACCGTGGTCGCATCCACGGCGTCGATCTCAGCCAGCGCGGCCAGTCCGTGCTGCTGAAATAGCGCCACCGGGAAGTCCTCTTCCGGTTCAACCAGGTCGAGGAGGTGGTGGGGAACCCGGCGCCTCATCGCAAGCGACGGCTTCGCTGTCCCGATATCCATGTCGCGATAGACCTGCATCGAGTCCACCGACACGATCTCGCCACCCAGACTGCGAGCGACACTCAGCGCAACATCGGATTTACCGGAGGCGGTCGGACCAACGACGGCGACAGTGCTCAGCTGGTGACCTTTCCGCGAAGGTGATGGGGTGACGCACCTGTGATCTCGAAATCGAGATAGGTACCGGGTACGAAGTTGCCGGCAGCGTGGACCGGCTTGTTCCCCCGGGTACGAGCTGTTGTCATAGTTGGATCCTTTTTGGAAGGACCCTCGACCAATACTTCCTGAACGCTGCCGACCATCGCCTGATTGCGCTCGAGCGAGATCGCCGTCTGCAACTCGACGAGCCGGTCGAACCGCTCCTGTACGAGCTCCTTGGGAAGGCGGCCGTCCATATCCGCCGCCACCGTGCCGGAGCGGGGAGAGAACTGAAATGTGAAGGCCTGGTCGAAACGCGCCTCCGCAACGACACTGAGCGTCGCTGCGAAGTCCTTCTCCGTCTCCCCCGGGAAGCCGACGATGATGTCGGTGGAAACCGATAGGCTCGGCACGATGTCTCGTGCCATCCCAAGCCGGCGCAGAAATCGTTCGCTGTTATAGCCGCGATGCATCGCCGCCAGAATCCGGTCACTGCCTGATTGCAGCGGCAGGTGGAGCTGCTCACACACTGCCGCCGTCTCGGCCATTGCGACCGCTACATCCTCGCGGAAGTCCTTGGGATGCGGGCTCGTGTAGCGCACGCGCCGAATACCCTCGACGGACCCCACCTGCCGCAACAGATCGGCAAAGACCGGCCGCCGTCCATTCAGTTCCAGATCGCGTCCGTAGGAGTTGACGTTCTGTCCGAGCAAGGTGACCTCGGTGACCCCTTCCGCCGCCAGTGCGCGCACTTCTCCCACGACGTCGCCGACGCGCCGGCTGATCTCCCTGCCTCGCACGGCGGGAACTATGCAGAACGTGCATGAGTTGTCGCAGCCGATGGCGATGGTCACCCAGGCGGAGTGGGCAGTTTGCCGCTGAGTTGGCAGATAGGACGGGAAGTCCTCGGCCGCCGATGTCTCTTCCCAGATCTCGGTGACCGGCCCCCATTCGTCGGCTTGATCGATCAAATCAACAACCCGGTGCACGTTGTGGGTGCCAAAAACGACATCGACCCATGGAGCCCGCTCCATCACCAGATTCCCGTCCTTCTGAGCCGAGCATCCGCCCACCAGGATCTTGAGCCCCGGGTTGCGGTTCTTGAGCGCCCGTAGGCTCCCGAGATAGCCATACAGCTTGTTGTCGGCGTTCTCACGGATCGTGCACGTGTTGAGAACAATCACGTCCGCTTGATCTGGCGTCTCGATCGGAACCATGCCATCGGCGGCCAGCAGACCGGATATTCGCTCCGAGTCGTGCTCGTTCATCTGGCAGCCGAAGGTACGAATGTGGTAGCTGAGCCCGCTCCGCGTGGGCGGCGTCCGCACACTTGGCATTCCTAGGACGGTGGTCTTGGTCACGGCTACCTGGCGAAGTCCGTTGCTCGATACTCGCGGATGACCGTCACCTCGATCTGCCCCGGGTAGCTGAGGTCTTCCTCCAGGCGGCGGGCGATACGTCGCGCCAGGTCGCCGGCGGCGAGGTCGTCGACATCGCTTGGGGAAACGACGACTCGCACTTCACGCCCGGCCTGCATGGCAAACACTCGCTCGACGCCGCCAAATGATGCTGCGATCTCTTCCAGCTTCTCCAGCCGGCGCACGTAAGATTCGAGAGCCTCGCGCCGAGCGCCCGGCCGAGCCGCCGACACTGCATCGGCGGCCTGCACCAAAACGGCAGTGAGCGTACGCGGCTCCACCTCGTTGTGATGCGACTCGATGGCGTGAACGATCGAAGCATCTTCGCCGAAGCGCCGGGCGATCTCAGCACCGATCATGGCGTGCGAACCTCCTACCTCATGCGACACGGCTTTGCCGATGTCGTGCAGGAAGGCGGCCCGCCGTGCTTCAACATCGTCGATCCCTAGCTCGGCGGCCAGCATCCCGGCGATGTTCGCAGCCTCGACGAGGTGGTTGAGCACATTCTGGCCGTACGAAGTCCGATACTTGAGCCGCCCGAGCAGCGTTACCAACTCAGGGTGAAGCCGGGTCACACCAACCTCGAGCATCGCCCACTCGCCGGCATCACGAATAGTCTGCTCGACCTCGGCCCGAGCCTTCTCATAGGCCTCTTCGATCGATGCCGGATGGATGCGACCATCTTCAACGAGCCGCTGCAGTGCTCGGCGGGCGGTTTCGCGCCGTACCGGGTCGAAGGTAGAGATCGACACGGCCTCCGGCGTGTCGTCGACAATCAGGTTCACGCCGGTAACGGCCTCGAAGGTGCGGATGTTGCGTCCATCGCGGCCGATGATCCGGCCTTTCATGTCGTCCGACGGCAATGGCACCACCGATACGGTCGATTCGGAGACAACCTCGGCAGCGAGACGCTGTACCGCAGTAGCCAGGATTCGTCTGCCGCGGCGATCGGCCTCCTCGCGAGCCTTCATCTCGAGGTCGCGCACGAGCACCATGGCCTCGCGACGAGCCTCGTCTTCGACCTTCATCAACAGCTCGTCCTTGGCGGCCCGTGAGTCGAAGCCGGCAATTCGCTCCAGATGTGCGCGCGCTTCCTCGCGGATAGCTTCGGTTTCGCTGCGGGCTTCACTCAGGGACCGTTCCTTCCCGATGAGCATCTCCTCGCGATGGGCCAGATTGGCAGCGCGTTGTTCCAGCGTTGCCTCTCGCTGCACAAGCCGCTCCTCGAGGGTGTCCGCCTCTACGTGTCGATGAGCGAGAGCTGCTTCTTCCCGCTCCCGGTAGCTTTCGGCGAGAGCTCGCGATTCCTCTTCGGCCCGAGACAGAATACGTTGTGCATCCAATCGAGCCTGCCGGAGGGCATCAACGGCTTCCGCACCAGTCCGCGACGCGGTGCGGCGTTGAAACTCCCTTCCTCCCAGGAAAGCAAGCAAGGCCACCGGAAGCCCGATCGCTAGTGCGATCACCCATGGCTCCATCCTGTCCTCGTTTCCCGGCGCCTGAAGTCAGCAGTGCCGAGCCTGAAAGGCTCGGCACACGCAGGCCAAGTAGACGATCGCCAAACGGGGCAGCTATCTAGCCGCCGGCTCGCTGTACCTCCGTGCGATTCGTCTCATTGGGATTTTCCTCAAGTTCCGTGTTTCAAGTGGTTCTACGTGTGTCATTGATGATGGTACCGCACCGCGTACGCTTGCGGAACCGCGAAACCGAAATTTGTCACATGCTGCGTCAGACGAGGCCCGCCCAAACAGGCGATGCGGCGCCATTGCCGGTGGCTCGGCCCTATTCGGACTCGGTACGACCGATGATTTCCCCGGTCTCTTCGTCGACCTCGACCCCGTTCTCTGAATCGCCGCCATCGAGAAGACCAACGGCGTGGAAGACCTTGTCTTGGAGCTGCATCGCAATCTCCGGGTTATCCCGCAGGAACTGCTTTGCCTTCTCCCGACCTTGACCCAGCTGATCGCCGTCATAGGTGAACCAGGCACCCGATTTGCGAACAATGCCGTGTTCCACGGCCACGTCGATGAGACTGCCCTCGCGGGAAATGCCCTCGCCAAACATGATGTCGAACTCCGCAACCCGGAATGGCGGCGCCACCTTGTTCTTGACGATCTTGGCTCGCACCCGGTTACCGACGTTATCGGTACCCTGCTTGATTGCCTCGATGCGGCGTACATCGATCCGCACGCTCGAGTAGAACTTGAGAGCGCGACCGCCGGGAGTGGTTTCAGGACTTCCGAACATCACACCGATCTTCTCGCGAAGCTGATTGATGAAGACGGCGGTGGTGTCGGAACGGTTGATGGTGCCGGCGAGTTTGCGCAAGGCCTGCGACATCAGCCGGGCCTGGAGCCCGACATGGGTATCACCCATGTCGCCTTCGAGCTCGGCTCGAGGTACCAGCGCAGCAACCGAGTCGACGACGACCACGTCGAGTGCCCCGGATCGGATCAGCATGTCGGTTATCTCGAGCGCTTGCTCACCGGTATCGGGCTGTGAGATCAGGAGCTCGTCGACATCGACACCTAGTGCCTTGGCATACACCGGGTCGAGAGCGTGCTCCGCATCGATGAACGCCGCAACGCCACCGTTGCGCTGCGCCTCGGCGACGACGTGCAATGCAAGGGTCGTCTTTCCGCTGCTCTCCGGGCCGAATATCTCGACGATGCGCCCGCGAGGCACCCCGCCGATACCAAGCGCTAGATCCAGCGACAACGCTCCAGTGGGGATGGCGGCGATGTTCTTCACCGCACTGTCGCTGAGCTTCATGATGGCGCCCTTGCCAAACTGCCGCTCTATCTGCGACATCGCCATTTCGAGGTTCTTGTCCGACTCCACTGGAGCTCCCTTCGGTTGGTCATCTACCAACCTATTCGGTACCTGTGACATAACTACAGCCGTGTAATCCTAACGGTGCTGAGACCCATACACTAGGCGAACGTGTGTTCGATGTCGAGGATATGGGGTCTCCGCCAGCCGAGCGCATCGGTCAGGAATGCGCGGGCCACGCCCTCTCCAGGTTCTTGCGTGCCCTCGTACGAGATGTCGGACGGAAACCCGCAGGAAGCGAGGGAGACCGATCCGTCAACCTCCAGCGCCGCCCAGCTACAGCTCAACCCGGTCGACGACCTCATAGCGCGCCGGACCACTCCCCAGCACCGATCGGTACAGCGTCACCGCCTCGACGTCGAGCTCGACCCCCACCGGCTCGAACAGCTCAACCAGAGGACGAACGTCGTGCGGGGGCCGGATGCGACTCAGCGTCAGATGAGCATGAAACGGGCGACCTTCGGGCTCAAAGCCGGCGGCAACTGCAGCACCTTCACATATCGTCGCCAGCGACTCCAACTGCTCGACTGCCCCGGTAACACCCATCCACAGCACCGAAGCCTTGGCTTCACGCGGGAACGCACCCAGGCCGGTGAACGTAATGCGGAATGGGCCTACGGCCAGATGCTCGTCCAGGTAGGCCAGCACCTGGTCGTGCTGCTGCGCACTCGTCGGCCCGAGAAACCGCAGTGTGAGATGCCAGTTCTCCGGCGGCACCGTCCTCCCCGGAAGACGGCGGCCATCGAGCTGCACATCCAGATGGGCGGCGATGGCGTGCCGGGCGTCGTCGTCGAGCGCCACTGCCAGGAACAGGCGCTCTTCGCTCTGGCTCACACCCACCGACCGCTCTTGGGTTGCCCGGACCACCACTCCCCCATCATCGCCAGCCGCGCCAGGTGCAGCGCACCCGTCGTCGTATAGGTCCGCACCCGCTCCCGATCCCCCGGCAGACGTAGTGTCCGTGCCATGGTCTTCTCCGGGGTATGCACTGCGATCACCATCGTCCCCGCTGCCTGCTCCAGCGTCTCCGGCCCTGCCGACCCGGTCACTGCGATCGCAACGTCTGCCCCGAGGGCCTCGGCCGCCCCATCGGCCATTGCGATCGCAACCGGCTCGCTGACCACCCCATGTTCTTCGATCACCTCACTGCCAACACCGAGATTCGTCCGTTTGACGTCCTCCTGATAGGCGACAATCGCACCCCGGAAGACCTTTGAGGACCCCGGCACCGATGTGATTCGCGACGCCACCATCCCCCCGGTTGCCGACTCGGCCGTTGCGATGGTCCATCCTTTGTCGCGTGCTAGACCGAGAAGGATGTGCTCGATGGTCTCATCATCGACACCAAACACCAGGCTGCCCATCCGTTCCCGCACCGCCAGCTCGAACGGTGCCACAAGAGCCTCGGCTTCCACCGCGGTGGCGGCATGAGCGGTCAAACGGATCTTGATCTCCGCCGCAGACGCCAGAAAGGCCATAGAAGGGTTGCCGCTCTGCTCGAAGACGTCCGCAAGAAGCTCGGCGACTCGTGATTCGGACTTGCCGTATGTACGGATGACCCGGCTCAAGACGACACCTTCACCCGATCGCTCCCGCAGCGACGGCACCACGTACTGGTCGAGCAGCACTTCGAGTTCGGCCGGCACGCCCGGCAGCGCGAAGATCAGCTTGCCGTCCACTTCCAGCCGAATCGCCGGAGCGGTCCCTTTGGGGTTGTCGAGCAATTCCGCCCCGTCCGGGTACTCCGCTTGTCTCAAGTTGGAATCCGGCATCTCACGGCCGCGAGCGGCCCACCACCGGCGCAGTCGATCTGCATACTCCTTGCTGTAGAGCATCTCTCTGTCGGTGGCGGCACAAATCGCCTCGCGAGTGATGTCATCCTGGGTAGGCCCGAGGCCGCCCGTTATCAAGACAGCATCCGCCCGACTCAGGGCCTGCCGAATAGCGGCAACCATCCGCCCGTGGTCATCTCCGACAACTGTCGAGTATTGATGCTCCAATCCGGCGTCGGCCAGCCGGGTGCCGATCCGGGCCACGTTGCTATTGATGGTATGTCCCAGCAGCAGCTCAGTGCCCACCGCGATGGTCTCGACAATCACACAATCACCTTTGCCTCGAGATCGGTGCCAAAAGCGCCGAGAACCTCGGCGCGAAGCCACTCGCCCGGCTCACCGCGGTCGAGCAGGATCACCCCGTCTATCTCAGGCGCTTGTCGGTAGCTGCGCCCCACGGCCTGCCCTTCCTCGACCTGGTCCACCAACACGTCGACCCGCCGCCCGATCTGCGATGCGTTGCGACCCTGTGTGATGTCATCCTGGATCGCCTGCAGGTACCGCATTCTTTCCATGATTTCGTCTTGTGCGATGTGTTGGTCGTATTCGGCTGCAGGCGTACCTTCCTCCGCCGAGAAAGGGAAGAGTCCCACCCAATCCAGCTGAGCCGACTCGAGGAAAGCAGCGAGCACCTCGACCTCATCCTCGGTCTCGCCGGGAAACCCGACAATGAAGCTCGAGCGGAGCGCAGCATCCGGCGCCGCCGCACGTATCGAGTGAATCAACTCCATGTGGCCATGACCGCTGCCCGGCCGTTTCATCGCACGCAGCAGACGCTGCGACACATGTTGCAGCGACAGATCGAAGTAGTTCACGACTGTCGGGGTCTCCGCCATCAGCTCGATCAGAGGTTGGCGAATCTCGCCCGGATAGAGGTAGTAGAGACGCAGCCGGCGCAGCCCGGGGGTCGCCGCGACCGCATCGACCAGAGCTCGCAGACCACCTTTGTCGCCCACGTCGCGCCCGTAGGCCGCGAGGTCCTGGGCCACCAGCACGATTTCGCGTACACCGGCACCCACCAGGTTTACTACTTCGGCGACGATATTCTCCCTCGACCGCGAACGCTGCTTGCCCCGAAACTGTGGGATGGCACAAAACGTGCACAGTTTGTCGCAGCCCTCTGCCACCTTCACATAGGCATACGGCGTAGCGGGCGTCGGCCTCCGTGTTTCATACAGGATGTCCATCGCCGACTTCTGCAAAGGGCGTATCTGCAGCGGCTGCCATTCGGTGAGCTGGTCGAGCCGACCGACGAGTTCTGGATAGCGGTCGAGCCCGATGACCGCATCTGCTTCCGGTAGGACCTCTATGAGCTCCTGCTCGTAGCGCTGCGCCATGCACCCCAACACGACGAGCTTGGCATCCGGTCGTTTGACTTCGGCGAGCTCCAACACAGTGTCGACGGACTCGCGCCGCGCCGGCTCGATAAACGCACAAGTATTGACCATTACCACATCCGCCGACTGCGGCGATGCCGCATCCTCGTATCCGGCGGCGTGGAGGACTCCGCCGCGCTTGTCCGAGTCGTCCTGGTTCTTGGCACAGCCCCGCGTCGACATCCAGACCTTGGGGATAGATGCAGACACTCGAGCGAGTCTAAGCGGAGCCGGTTGCCGACTTGCCGACCATCTCAAACAAGGTTGCGGTAGTTGCCCCGGAAGTAGACGAGCGGGTCCTTGATGTCGGACAGCTCGAGCTTGTCGATACGCCCCTCAGCAACGATGAAGAAGGTCTCCTCGTCGCCTCCCTCGAAGGTGCAATAGGCCCGGGTCTTGACATCTGTGAGCACCGGACCCCACTCGGTCTGCTCGACGGCAACGTTGGCAAAACGACCGCCGGGGCTGGGGCGCAGGCCGGCAAATATGTCGGCCAACGCATGATCGCCTCCTTCCAGAACGTGCACGACGAACTTACCTGTCTCTTCGAGGCCGTAGAAGAGGTCGGTGGTCGACCCGAGCAGGAAGTAAATCGCGGACGGATCCCCCTCTGCCACAACCAGGGACGAAACGGTGAGCCCGGTTCGATGCTCACCGGACCCCGAGGTGATGATCGTCACCGGGGCTGCCAGCCGACCTCGGAAGCGCCGCGCCGGATCCCTTTGGTCGCCGGGGGTTTCGAACGGATGTTCCGCGTGAACACCGCCTTGATCCGCCATCGCAAGCACCTCCGTTATGCCGTTGCCAAACCGATTGTACGAATCTGACTATCGGGCGT
The DNA here is from genome assembly GCA_029287195.1 of Acidimicrobiia bacterium. Classification (GTDB taxonomy): domain Bacteria; phylum Actinomycetota; class Acidimicrobiia; order Spongiisociales; family UBA5794; genus JAAETI01. The sequence goes on from JARFRN010000261.1 coordinate 13,550, forward strand.
CCATGAATGTAACTGAATCACTCAGGCAAAACCCTGGCTGCGGAAACACGTTGATCGAAAACGAGGTGCTCTGCATATCCCGCCGCCCGTGCCGCGCTCACGAGAGCCGACACGTCGCGGCCGCATTCCTCGGGAACGTGTGCATCGGACGCCAGGGTGATCGGAACACCCGCAGCGTTGAACATCTCGAGGAACGGAGGAGCCGGGTAAATCTCGCCAATCGGTTTGTGCAAGCCGGCGCTCGATACTTCAACTGCCGTCCCGGTGACCGCGGCCGCCTTGACCACCTCGGCATAGAGATCAGTCGGCGCTTCCGGAAGGACATGACCGAACCGCTTCACGACGTCGACGTGAGCAAGCACATCAACCGCGCCCGACGCCGCCAGCTGTGTCTTCAACTCGAAGTACTCCTCGTATGCCTTGCGAACACCCCGCCTGGCGAATTCATACGACGAGGCGCCGTAGTCGACCGACCAACCCCCGATCCAGTGGACGGCGCCGATGAGGAAGTCCCACGGATACGGTTCGAGTGACTCCAGCACGGCATCGATCGTCTCTGGGAAAAAGTCGACCTCCAATCCAAGCTTGACCGGCAGCCCGCGGTCTTTCGCCGCGACGACAGCCTCCGTATAAGCCTCGATCGACAGAGTCCGGTCCTCTCTGATCATGGCCTCGGTCTCGGCTGCAAGATTCCGGCGCGGCTCGTACTCCCAGAACCGCCCCAGTACGGGCTCGGATTCGACACACCGATAGAGATGCTCCGTAAATCCGACCTCGGCGAGACCACGCGCAGCCGCCCGTTCGACGTACGCCTCGATATGGCCGGGGGGATACTCACCAAGCGGAGGGCCGACCCCCTGATAGGGCCCATGGTCGTGCAGGTGCACGTGATAGTCACCCATTAGAGCGAGGCTAACCGGTCTAGCGCAGGTCTATGCCTCGTTCGAGCAAGCTGGACCCGGTCCGCTGCGACAAACCATCGGCGGGAAGTTCCGCAGGCTGCCGTTCGACATCGATCGCCGGGCGGAGCACGTCATCCATTCGGCCCACTCAGTGAACGTCGATACCTCGTTGTGCCAGCAACGCCAGAATCTGCTGGATCCGCGCCTCGATCCGAGAACTCGGATTGCTCGACTGTCCTCCGGCGGGTCGCGACCCAGCCTGGGTACGCACGACGGGCCGGGCCCCGGAGTGCACTCGCTGTCTGTTGAGGGCCCGCAGCTGCCACCGCAAATCGGCCAGCCTCGCTAAGAGATCCTGCGTTGAGTACTCCGCATCAACTTCGTCTGCGAGGCGGGCGGCACGCGTCTGGAGCTCTTCCTGACGGGCCAGCAGGGCGTACTTCTGCCCTTCGGCATCCTTCGACAGCGTCATGAGTTGGTGCTGCACCTCAGCGAGCTCGCGAAGGATCGAACTCATTCCACCTACCATCGACGCTCCTTCCACTCGAAGCACCACGCACAGTTTCAGGGGCTATGGCCACTAAGTCAATAGCAAACGCACCGATGCGACAATCGCGGCTACCACCAACACCCACCGGATCCAGTTAGCACCCTTCAGGATCGCAAGCCGGGCTCCGATCCACGCCCCAGTCATCTGCCCTATCGACAGTACTAGCCCCACCTGCAGATCAACCTGCGAGGCATTGGCGAAGAGCAACAGGGCCACGGGGGTGTAGGCGAGAATGAGCACGACTTTGGCGGCATTGCCGCTGACCAGGTCCAAGCCGGATCCCAAGACCAGACCGATCAGCAGCAGGAACCCGACACCTGCTTGCACCGATCCTCCGTAGAAGCCGATTCCAAAGAAGGCGAGGGTACGCCACGGTTCGCCGATGTCCCGTTCCTTTCCCTCCACCCAACGTGAAGGTCGCAGCAGAACCGACGCCGCCACAAACACCAGGACGACGGCAAACACCCGCTTCAGCAGCTCAGCCGGTATCTGCGTCGCTACCCAAGCCCCGACTGCAGCCCCAACCACGGTAGGTGCGACGAGTTTGCTGAGGCGCGACCAGGGTATAGCGCCGCCTCTGTGAAACCTGAAAGCGGCGGAAGCGTTGGCAAGGAGGATCGCAACTCGGTTGGTGCCGTTGGCAACGTTGACGCCCACGATCTCGGTCATGATCGGAATGGTGATAGCGGACCCGCCACCCGCCAGCACGTTGATGAAGCCGGCGGCCAACCCACCAAACAACAGCAGGAAGATCTCGAGGGCGGTCACCTTCGGCAGCCTACCGTGACTGCTTAGCGTTCCTCAGGCAACCAAACCTAGGGCGCGCCAACCGTGTACATCATCGATGAGCCCGATCTCTGTTGCTGCCAGAAGCTGCGTGCGATCGATCGTCTTCACCTTGACAGCGCCCTGCTCCACCAACCGGTCTCGAAAAGCGGCTGGTGCCGTGCCACTCTCGAGCGGCGGGGTGAGCCACTCGCCGTCGATCCGCACAACGACACTCCCACCGATCGCACCGGCGACTTCGTCGCGCTCGTTGCAATAGATCACGGTGTCGACGTCCTGGTGCTGTCGCAGCAGGGCATCGGCCAATCGCATGTTGGTGGTGTTGTGGAACAGATAGACGTTCTCGGTCGATACGGAATCCACGGCAAGCGCCGCCGCCAGCAAGTCGGCGGTGCCCGGCCCCTCTTGCCAGGGCGGTGCCGACGCAGTCGCCGTTGTAACCACACCGTCCCTGTCAATGAGCAACGTAATGACGCTCGGCTCGGTGCATCGAGCAGCTGCCTCGGCCAGGGCAGCCTCTAGCCGTACCTCGTCGACTTCGTAACCGAAGTACTGCGCCGACGAAATGAGGGTGGAAGTCTTGCGGCGGACCTGCGCGATGATTCCTGCCTCGCAGCGGAGGCGCTCTATCAACTTGAAGTCGGGTCGCCGGTCGACCAGGATCTTCGCCTTGAGACGAGCCTCCTCGTATGCAGCGACGGCCTCGGAGCGCGTGGTGATGGGAGCGCCCACGCCGAATTCGGCGACCCCTTCCTCCTGATCAATGACAACCGTCCGTACCGCCGTGTTGAACGACGCATCGAATTGCCCCGGGGACGTTGGTGCAAGGAAGCCGATAGCACCGCAGTAAACGCCACGTGGAGAGTCCTCAGTTGCCGTCACGAGAGCCATTGCCTCGACCTTGGGCACACCCGTGACTGACGGCAGCGGGAAGATCGCACTGAAGATGTCCGCCAAGCTCGTGTCCTTCGCCAACCGAACCTTGATCTCGGCCGCGAGGTGCCACAAAGTCTCTAGGCGCTCCACCAGGTACCGCTCGGGAGTCGTCGGTAGAAGATCGCCGAGCTCGGCCAGCTCCGCTTCGATCTCCTTGACGACCAGCCGATTGGTGTAGCTCTCCTCCCCTTCAAAACGGAGAAGGTCTGCAAGATGCACGTCCTCATCGAGCCACCTGCCGCGCCGCATCGATGCGAGGATCGGAGTGGCCGCAACGATATCCCCGGTTTTTCGGAAGAACCCTGCCGGCGATGCGCTGACGAGGTTGAAT
>JARFRN010000270.1 GCA_029287195.1 Acidimicrobiia bacterium
GTGCGCTTGGGCATCAGCATCAGGCTTCACCTCCCTCACCGGATTCGTTGGGGGCGGCAGACTCCGGATCCGCTTCGGCCTCCGGCCGGTCATCTACCTTTGCCTCTGGCTCCGCAGCAGATTCTTCGGGTTGAGCTGCAACCGGTTCGGGCGCATCGGTTGCCTCGGCCTTGGGTTCGGCTGAGTCGACCGGCGCTTCGGGTGTTTCGGCGAGGATCTCCTCGGCCTCCGATCGTGCCATTTCGAATGCGTCCTTGGCAGCAGCCGTCGAAATCACTTCGGGAGTGTCCTCCGTCCGCTTGCCGCGCCGCTTGCCACCACCGGCTTCGATGAGACGCTTGCCGCCACCGGCTTCGATTATGCGGCGCTGCGTGCCACCCGCTGCCTCTTCGGCCCGGGCTTTAGCGCTCTTGCGCCGCCGTTGCGCAGGACCACCTGCGGCAAGGCGAGCCTCGGCTGCAATCTTCTCGCGGTTGGCAGCCAGGGAGGGAATTACCTCACCCTTGTAGACCCAAACCTTGACCCCGATGGCGCCAACCGTGGTGCGGGCCGTCGCCTGGCCGTAGTCGATGTCGGCCCGCAACGTATGCAGCGGGACTCGACCCTCCAGATACCACTCGCGGCGGCCCATGTCGGCACCACCCAGCCGACCTGAAGCCTGCACGCGCACACCCTCGGCGCCGGCCTTGAGCGCAGTCGAAACGGCACGCTTCATGGCGCGGCGGAACGAAACCCGACCCTCGAGTTGATCGGCAACACTGCGTGCCAGCAGCGTGGCATCCGTCTCGGCGTTTTGCACCTCGTTGACGTTGAACTTGACGATCTTGCCGGTCATCTTCTCTAGACCGGCACGAAGTCGCTCAGCCTCCGAGCCGCCTCTGCCGATCACGACGCCCGGCCGCGCCGTATGTACGTCTACCTGGACCTTCTTGTCGCCGATTCGCTCGATGTCGATCCGGGAAACGGCACCACGCGTCAGCTCATTCTGCAGGTATTTGCGAACGTCCGAGTCTTCGTTGACATGATCGGCATAATCGATCTCCGAGTACCAACGCGACTTCCAGTCGGTGACGATTCCGAGACGGAAACCGTATGGGTGGATTTTCTGTCCCATTAGGACTCCGCTCCTTCTAGCTCTTCTTCGTCGGCCAGGACGATCGTGATATGGCTGGTGCGTTTGCGGATCCGCGTCGCCCGGCCACGGGCTCGGGGCCGCCACCGCTTGAGAGTCGGGCCTTCGTCGGCATAAGCCTCGGAAATGAACAACTCGTCGGCGTCCAGCGCAAAGTTGTGCTCTGCGTTTGCCACCGCAGATTCCAATACCTTTTTGATAGTTGGTGCGGCGCGTCGGTTGGTGAAATCGAGCGTTGCCCTGGCATCCTCGACAGGCATGCCGCGCACGAGATCGAGGACCAGCCGCACCTTGTAAGGCGACTGCCGCACGTACTTAGCTTGAGCCCGAACCTTCATCTTCTCCTCACGGATTTCTCGCCGGCGTGCCCGCGGAACGTCCGTGTCTGGGCGAACTCGCCCAGCTTGTGACCAACCATGGATTCGCTGACATATACCGGAACGTGTTTGCGTCCGTCGTGCACGGCAATCGTGTGCCCGACCATCTCGGGGGTGATGGTCGAACGACGGCTCCACGTCCGAATTACTCGCTTTTCTCCTTTGGCGTTCGCCGCTTCGACCTTCTTGATGAGGTGCTCGTCGACAAACGGCCCTTTCTTCAGGCTGCGTGCCATTAGCGACGGCGTTTCTTGGTCATGCGACGCGTTGCGCCGCCGAGGGCCGGTCGATCAGCCATGCTCATCGCCTTCCCTTCTTCGTGCGGCGACGCACGATGTACTTGTCGCTTGCTTTGTTCTTCTTGCGGGTGCGCCCCTCCGGCTTGCCCCACGGGCTTACCGGGTGACGACCGCCGGAACTGCGGCCTTCACCCCCGCCCAGGGGATGATCGACCGGGTTCATTGCGACACCACGTGACTGCGGGCGCTTGCCTTTCCAACGGTTGCGGCCGGCTTTGCCGATCTTCACCAGCTCAGCGTCGGGATTGCCCACCTGCCCGATGGTCGCCCGACAGTCCAGCTCGACCTGGCGCATCTCACCGGAAGGAAGACGGAGCAGAGCATAACCGCCCTCCTTCGACATCAACTGGATGGCGGTCCCGGCAGCGCGACCCATCTTGGCTCCCCCACCGGGGCGCATCTCGACCGCATGTACTGTGGTACCCGTTGGGATGTTTCGCAGCGGCAGCGCGTTGCCCACACGGATCTCGGCTCTCGAGCCCGATTCGAGAACATCGCCCGTCTGCAGGCCAAGCGGACTCAGGATGTATCGCTTCTCACCATCGTGATAGTGGAGCAGCGCGATCCGAGCGTTCCGGTTCGGGTCGTATTCGATCCCGGCAACAGTGGCAGGCACACCATCCTTGTTTCGCCGAAAGTCGACGATCCGGTAGCGGCGCTTGTGACCCCCACCGCGATGACGCGAGGTGATGCGGCCATAGGCGTTGCGGCCTGAGGAGCGCTTCTGCTTGTCGAGCAGGGTCTTCTCCGGCGTCGACTTGGTGACACTCTCGAAGTCGGAAACGGTCTGGAACCGGCGACCCGGCGACGTCGGCTTTGGTTTCTTGACACCCATATCAGACCTCGAAAATGTCGATTGAACTGCCCACAGCGAGAGTGATCAGCGCACGCTTGGTGTCGGGGCGTTTACCCATCTTCCAACCGGTGCGCTTCACCTTCCCTCTGCGGTTGATCGTGTTGAC
>JARFRN010000050.1 GCA_029287195.1 Acidimicrobiia bacterium
CCCGGTGTTCTTCTACGACATGATGAGTGTGAGCGCGATGTTCGCGACGCCGCTCGATCGGGTACGGTCCCTGCTCCCTTCCGAGCGTCTCCATCCACTGACGATCGCGCCGCAGAAGGCAGTGACGGCCATCGGCTTTCTCGAGTACCGCGACTCGGACATAGGCCCCTACAACGAACTGACGATTGGATTCCCCGTGACGATCGACCGCCGCGCGCCGATGCTGATCGGGATGCTGCGCGGCATGAAGACGGGATCGGCTTCCTACGTCTGGCATCTCCCCGTGACCACGGAAATCGCCCGAGATCTGGGGATCGCGGTCGCCGGCTACCCGAAGATTCTCGCCGACATCACCATCGATGATGGCGATGAATGGATCCACTGCGGGGCGGCCGCGGCCGGTCAGGAGATCCTCAACCTATCGATCCGGAAACCCAAGACGAAGCGAGTGAACCGGCGATGGCCCTCTGACATACTCACGACCCGCGAGCACTTCGTGCAGCGCACACCAGCGGTGAGCAACGTCCGCCACATGGGCGCGTCGTGGAAAGCGGACGATGTCCAGCTTGAGACCGGCGATCACCCGATCGGTGCCGAGGTTGGCAGCCTCGACCTGGGACGCGCTCTGGGTACCGGATACGTGCCCGACAGCCAACTGATCCTCGCCGCCCCAATCGACGGCTGGGCCGCGTCCCGCACCATCGACCGGCCCGTATATCCGCAGTCCGAACCGCGCACCCAGTCCGGGTAGGCGTTCGCGGATATCCCGGAGGCGGACCGTCGCCCACGCAAACAGGTCAGTCAACGACACCCCCCTCGAGTCGGCGCGCACATATCGGCACCTATGGGCGGCGCATCAGACCGCCTGGAATGCTCGATTCGCGCTATCCGAGTGCTCGGTGGAGGAACGCAGCCATCTGACCTCTTGTGACATTGCTGCTGGGGCAATAGCGATCATTGGTGGGCGGGTTGCATCCCTTGGTCACTCCGGCTGTTCCAAGACGGTCGATGTCGTCTTCGAAGATCGAATCTTCATCGTCCGTGAATAGGTCTCCACCGCCGTTGTCGGTGTAGCCAAGCGCCCGGACAAGGAACGCAGCCATCTGCTCACGAGTGACCTTCCCGTCGGGGCAGAATCGGTCGTTCAGAGGGGGGTTGCAGCCTTTCGTGATTCCGGCTGCTGCGAGGCGCTCGATGTCGGCTTCGAAGATCGAATCGTCATCGTCGGTGAACGGGTCGTCAAGCCGCGCCGTCAGATCCAGGGCACGAACCAGGAACGCCGCCATCTGTCCACGCGTAACTCTGGCGTCAGGACAGTACCGATCATTGATGGGCGGGTTGCAGCCCTTTGTGATCCCAACAGCGGCCATCCACTCAATGTCGACCTCGAACACAGAACCATCATCGTCCGTGAAGGGGTCGATCGGGGCTACCACAACTTCGAACATCGCCGTGGCCGTGTTCCCCGACGCGTCCTCACCTTCACACGTCACTGTGGTCGACCCTGCGGCGAAGACCGATCCCGAGGCTGGCATGCAGTGAGTCGTGGGGGCCGCGTCAACGATGTCAGCGACGGCTACTGGGAACTCGATCGTGACATCGGCTTCGACGTAGAGAGCCTTCGGTACGGTGAGGACGGGTGGTGTTGTGTCGGTGACAGTCACGGTTTGGACAACACTGTCTGACAGGTCGCCGAGATCGGTCGCCGTCCAAGTCACTTCAGTGTCACCGAGCGGCAACACGACGGGTGCGTCGTTGGTCAACGTCACATCGTCACCATCCGGATCGCTGACGACAACACCGCTCAATGGTCCGCTGTACCCGCCGACCGTATCGCCCTCAACCAGGAGCGGATTCGCCGACAGCGATATCCACGGCCGATGCACAGCGGAGTAGACATCGCTTCGGATCTCGGGGAGCATCGCATACAGCGACGCCCCCGGACACGCGGTGTTCTTCCAATCTCGGTGTCCGGAGATCGCGTTCTTGAATCGGGCAGGATCACCGTTGCCGGGAAAGTACCCACCGAATTCCTCTTCGTAGATGCAATCCCATTCCCAAAGGTCGCTTGGGAGATCGCACATCGGATTGGCGTAGTCGATCATCCCTGTCGGATCGACATCGTGTCGCTTCACCAACTCGACAAGAGCCTCACTCAAGGCCGCCGCTGCTACAGGTTTCGGGTCGACCTGAACCCAGTCGAGGTCCTCAGGATATTCAGCCGGGCTGGCGAAATTCCCCAACAAGGCGATGCCGACATTGCCCTGATTGTGATATGCCGTGTGCCCACCTGTCACGAGATCACCAGCATCGTTGTGAGCGAAATCGGCACCGTCGCCAGCGGCGCTGCACGCTGTGCTTTCGGTCCCCGACCAACGCCCCTCGTAGATCAAGCCTGCCTCGTCGATCAGATAGTTGTAGCCGATGTCACCCCAGTCGTTCAGTACGGCGTGTTGTGCATAGATCGCACGGATCCGCTCAGCCCCGGTGTAGGTGTCGTCGTTCGGCGTCACCGTGTGATGCACAATCAGGCCCTGAACCGGATAGAAGACGGTCGGCCACGACTCGACACCATCGACGAACCGGTACGACTCGTCGGCTCCCCACTCGGCACGGGACACGCACCTCGACAACGAATCGGCGGCACCACGGGACCGCGAATCCACGGTCGTGAGCGGACCATCTGTCGTGTTGATCGCCATCGCCGTGGCTGAACCGGCCCATGCCGGAACGCCCCTGATCTGGTATGCCTCTGCGTCCGATCCCGTGACAAGGCTGCTCGACCATTGCCCCTCAGCCTGCGCGCCGTCCTCATGGAACGGAGTCCACCGCCCCCAGACACCGTCGCTGCGGAACCGCACGGCACCGTGGGACTCCGGATCGCCATTGCCGTGAGCATGAGCATCGATCTGATCATCCATCGCGTACCAGGTGATGGCCACGAAATCGATCGGGAAATCGACTTCCACGACACCGACCTGTGCCGGACGCTGATCCGCCAACGTCACAGGAACCCTCCTAGCGTCGGCGACGCCGGGATCGATCACGACAAGTACGCAAATGAGAGCGGCAACCAACAGCAGCCTCGCGAAGGTCGACGCCAATCCGCGCGCGCCGCTGTCTGCGAAACGTCGGGGCATGGATCCTCCATATCGGTGCTACCGCGGCGAACCGTAGCGCAACGACTCAATTGGATGAGTGAACGGGCACTGGTCTCACGACATCGAATCGCCGCTCAATCAATCCACCATCGCCGACAATCGATCGCTCGACGCGGCGAGACCCGCCCACCACGCCACAGAAGTCACCAGAACACCGACACTCCACCCGCCCACATCGGCACCTATGGGCGGGTGCGTTCTGGTCGAAGTGCCCTACCTCGGTGCACGTCTCGGCGAGACGATGCGGATCAGAAGCGGCGAACCAGGAGGAACCGGTGAGTACCCAAACAGACACACCGTGTACTGTCGTGAGGCGAGAGGACCTCGTACCCGTCTGCCCCCACTGCAACACTGAACTCCCTGAGATCTACGCTCGCAAGCCCAAGGGACCTTTCGGGATCGGCCGCGGATTCGTCTTCTTCTGCCCCCACTGCCGAAAGGTCATGGGATTCGGAGCACAGTGGTACCCGTTCCCTGGGTGAACCTCTCGTCACTCATGCCGCGACCGCCTGCTGGACGCTCCCACATCGGTACGTTTGGGCGGCAGATTCGCCGAGTGGGGGTGTCGGACCGACGCTCGGCTGGCATTGATGGGAGTGTCAATCGCTTCTGATCAGACTGTGACCGTGAGTCGGCTTGGCCGTCATCCCTGGCTGGTGGCGTTGATCGCCATCGTGATCCAGCTCGTTCCGACATTGGTCTACTTTGCTCGAGCCGACGGCGAGAGCCAGCGCAGCGTATTGGCGGACATGTGGCCTGGTCTCGTGATCGCAGCCGTGTTGCTCATCGTATTGGTGTTGGCGACTGGCTGGGCACGTCTCGTCGGATTGGTACCGCCGCGTGCGGGATGGTGGAAGTGGTATGTGCTGCCGGTGGTGTGGGTGACGGTCCTTGCTGTCGTGGGGAGAGTGGCCGGGTGGAGCGAATCTGACTCGATGCCTCTGGTGGGTCTTGTGGCGGTGCTTCTACTGGTTGCCTTCAACGAGGAGCTTGTGTTCCGGGGGTTCCTTCTCCGCTCGTTCCGAACCCGCCTGTCGCTGGTCGGTGCCATCGTGGCGGTCTCGGTGCTGTTCGCGCTGTTGCACACGGGCACGCCCGGCGAGTCTGCAGTGTCGATCGGTGTGACCGTCGCAGCGGTGTTCTCCCTTGCTCTCCTCCAGGCCGCGCTCTTGTTGGCGGGAGGATCCCTGATCCCGGTGATCGTGTTCCACTTCTGGTGGGACCTGATGATCTTCTCCGGTGGCGGGATCGACCTCGACGCAGACGCCACGCCGCTTGCGTGGGTCGCATTGATCGCCACAACAACCATGTCGCTTGGATACGGCAGCTACATGCTGTGGCGGACCCAGTCCCAATCACCGACGACCACGACACCAGCTCACTGACCCCGCTCGCTCGACCCCACCTACAGCAACGCCCCACCCCGCCCATACCGGCACCTCTGCGCTACCTGTCTGGCAGGACAGAAATCCGGATATGGGTGGACCAATTCGGCGGACAAGAGGACTCGCACACTCCCGCGCGGCACGGAGGTACCGTACGGTGTTCAGTGCTGTTGGCGGTACCACCAGAGCACGCCTTTGGCAGTCGGGCCCGTATGAAGGCGATCAATAGGCCCACCGAGCACGTACGCTCGTG
>JARFRN010000111.1 GCA_029287195.1 Acidimicrobiia bacterium
CCATTTGCGTCTCCTTGGTCTCCACTAACGATCTGCACCCCCGCAGAGGCACCAATTCTGCTCGCCCCGGCCGCGATCATGTCTTCAACGTCCTCCAGGGTCCGCACTCCGCCCGACGCCTTGACGCCCATTTCCGGACCCACCGTCTCGCGCATCAAGGCAACGTCGTAGACGGTGGCACCGGCAGATCCGAATCCCGTGGATGTCTTGACGAAATCGGCTTTGGCGTCTTTGGCGAGCGACGACGCAACCACTTTCTCCTCGTCGGTGAGCAGGGCGGTCTCCAGGATCACCTTGCATAGCCCGCCAACCTCGTGGGCAGCTTCAGCAACCTGAGCGACGTCCTCCCTCACCTGTTCGTATTCGCCAGATTTCAAGGCACCGACGTTCAACACCATGTCGATTTCGCGCGCCCCTTCGCGGAGCGCACGGCGCGCTTCCATCGCCTTTATGGCCGTTGTGTTGGCTCCGAGCGGGAAACCGATGACGGTGCAGGTCACAACTCGGGTACCGCGCAAATTAGCCGCCGCCCGCTTCACCCATGTCGGATTGATGCAAACGGAGGCAAAGTTGTACTCCCGGGCTTCGGCACATAGCTGGTCGATCTGCTCTGCAGTCGCCTCAGGCTTGAGCAGCGTGTGGTCGATGTACTTGGCGAGATCCATGGGAACCTCGGCCGCGTCCCCGTGGAAGCTGACCCGGTCTGCGCCGTTGGCGACAACATTGCGGACCGCTTCAGCAGATTTGCACACGTCGTACCGCATGGTCAGTGCGGTGAGGACCTCCTGAGTCACCGCCTCAATGAGCTTTTCCCGGTCCATTCCTCTCCTACGTCTTCAGGTAGCGCTTCTCAATTTCCGTGATCTTGGCGGCGCGACGCGCATGGCGGCCGCCACCCCATTCCGTCGCCAACCACTCCTGCACGATTTGCCAGGCCAGATTCTCGCCGATCAATCCGGCGCCGAGCGTCAATACGTTGGCGTGATTGTGTTCCCTGCTATTTCGGGCAGTGGATAGGTCGTAGCACAGCGCGGCTCGCACCCCGGGAACCTTGTTGGCGACCATTGCCGATCCGATCCCGGCACCGTCGACGACGATGCCCCATTGCGCCTTGCCGGTTGACACTGCACTGGCAACGGCATGGGCGAAGTCCGGGTAGTCGACCGACTCTGGCGAGTCGGTACCGCAATCGAGTACGTCGTGACCCTGTTCTCGCAGTCGGAAAACCAGACGTTCTTTCATTGGGTAGCCGCCGTGGTCGGCCCCGACGGCGATTCCCCTGCCTGACGGGGCTGCGGATGTGCCCTGAGCCTGCGGTTTCGATTCCACTGCAGGTTGCTCCAGGACGCCATCGACGATGCGGGAAACCATCTCGCGAACATCGTCTACGTCGGGAAGACCGGGAACTCGGTTTTCGGGCGGCATTGCAGCTTTCTCGAGGCAGACGCCATCCTAGGGGGATGACGGCCGGCGCACATGACTCCAATGCACCTGAAATGCTCAGACCGCCGGCCTCCCATTGTGCCAACGTATGATGAACGCCATGAGCGATCGTGACCCGGCCTTCATGTGGGAAACCGAGGCGCTGCGTGCCGCGCCGCAACGTGTTGCAGAAGAGGAAGTCGACGACGTCGGGGAAGTTGTGCCTCAGGGGAGGTGGGCGACTCTGCGTGAGGCCAATCGGGCTACGGGTATTCCGGTGGAGACGCTACGCAAGTGGGCCCGGCGAGGCAATATTCCAACCTTCCTCCAACCCACTCAGCTGGGAACCAACATCCGTCTGGTCGACCTCGATGGAGTCGAGGAGCGGGCCGCAGAGCTGGGTCGTCCTCTCCTTGCTGAGTCCGACGCGACGCAGCCGGTGGCACCACAGGCTGGCCCCGCGCCCGGGAAGTCGGATCCGGCGCCGCCGGGCACGATGATCGTCCCGATCGATGCATGGAACAAGATGCTGAATCAACTCGGGAATCTGCATGAGGCCGGTCAGCAACTTGCTACGGCTCGGGAACGCGCCGCCAAGGCCGAGACCGAAGCGACCTTCCTTCGCGAACGACTCGCCGAGATGCGCGCCGAACTAGCGACGGCGCAAACGACGCTCCACTCCGATGTCGGCCAATCAGTCCCCGGCGAGCCTGCAGCCGAAGAGGCCGCGGCTCCGCCCCCCGAGAAGGTCTGGCAATACCTGATAAGGCGGGTGCGGAACCGTGACTGAACGCGTGCGGCGTACATGAAGCTCACCTAGGGGCCTGATGTACGCCGGACGTCGGGGGGATTGCGAATTCCCTGTCGGGTGCCCCGGTATTAGCCTCGCGGCATGGCCGCAGTTGCATTCACCGCCACCGATCTCGGGCATGCCTATGGGGACGTGGTCGCTTTGCACCATATGAACCTCGAGGTTCCCCCTGGCCGCGTTGGTCTGGTCGGAGCCAACGGCGCCGGCAAAACCACATTCATCAAGATCTTGCTCGGCATTCTCGAACCAACTGTGGGGTCGGTGTCCGTGCTCGGCACCGATCCGGCGGTTGACCTGGTTGCCGTGCGCAATCGCATCGGGTACATGCCGGAAGGTGACTGCCTGCCCCTGGCGCAGAGCGCTGCGGATTTTGTCTCCTACGCAGCGGAGCTGGCCGGAATCCCTCCGAGCGAGGCGCGCCAACGGGCGTCGGACATCCTGACGATGGTTGGCCTGCATGAGGAACGGTTCCGCTATCTCGGTGACTTCTCCACCGGGATGAAACAGCGAGCCATGCTGGCGCAGGCCATTGTCCACGATCCGGAGATCGTCCTTCTCGACGAGCCCACTGCCGGTCTCGATCCTGCCGGCCGGGAAGAGATGCTCGAACTCATCGGCCGGCTCGGCAGCTTCGGAATCAACGTGCTGGTGTCCTCACACGTCCTTCCCGATATCGAGCGCACCTGTGACTGGGTGGTAATGCTCGATGGCGGACAGGTACTACGCAATGGGCCCCTCTCTAGTCTGATCGAAACAGACGTCGTGGAGTTCGAAGTCGTGTCCGATGCCGACGCCGTCGCCGCAGAATTGCATCGGCTCGGCGGCATCGTTGAGATCCAAGGCAATGTGCTGATCCTCAGCGCCGATGGACGCGATCCCTTCATCCTGGCTCGTGACGCATTGGCGGCAACCGGTGCCCCGCTGCGCCGCATGGGCGCTCGCTCGACAACCCTGGAAGACATCTTCCTCGGGGAGGCGCCGTCGAATGACTGAACGCACCGGCGCCGTATTCGACCTGGGCTATAAGCCGTACGAGGGACAACGGCTGGGACGCTCCGGCGCGATTCGAACGATCATCAAGGACGGCTTCCGCCGGGTGCTGGGATTGCGCCGCAAAGCGCGCAAGAAGGTGTACCCATGGTCGCTGGTTGCGATCGCCTTCCTTCCGGCCGCAGTCTTCGTAGGTCTTGCGTTCTTCATCGGAGATTTCATACCGGAGGCCGATAGTCCCTTCGGGGGACACGCCGAGTACATCGCTCTTACCGGAGCGATCGTGCTGCTGTTCGTGGCCCTTGCGGCACCGGAGCTACTCATCCCCGATCGGGAGGAGGGTGTACTGGCGGTCTATAGCTCGCGTCCGATCACGGCTTGGGACTACATCCTGGCTCGAGCCGGAAGCCTGTTCGCCGTGGTCGCGGCATTCGTCCTCGTTCCCAACCTGCTGATGTACATCGGTTTTGCCGCGCTGGACAGCCGCGGTTTGGCATCAGCTCTAGTCGGGAACGTTGACGACCTGTTGAAGATCGTGGCGGCGATGCTGGCCTACATCGTTGGTTACGGAGCACCGGCGCTGCTCATTGCCACTTATGCCACACGCACCGGTCCCGCCGCCGGTACCTTCCTGGCATTGATGTTTGGATCAGCCGCCTTTGCCGAGGCCTTCCAACGAATCGACTTCGTCGGCGCACGATTTGGCACGCTGCTTGCCCTCATCCAGCACCCGGAGGTAGTGCGCGATTGGGTGTTCGATCAGCGACCCACCTCTGCGCCCACGGCAGCCGGCTTCGAGCCCTGGGCGTCGGCCGTCGTGATTCTCTTGATCGCCGGCCTGGCCGCGCTGCTCATGCATCGCCGCTACCGGAGCGAGCTATGACTACGCCCGCCAGCCCGGCGCTCGTCACGGATCCGACCGTCGAAGTCGGCGATGTCTCTAAATGGTTCGGCCAGAAGGTTGCGGTGTCGGGAGTCACCTGTTCGTTCGGCGCCGGTCTTACCGGTCTGCTGGGACCGAACGGTGCCGGGAAGACAACCCTGCTGCGAATGCTGACCGGGTTGACCATGCCCTCACAGGGCTCAGTCCTGGTCAAGGGAGAGAAGCCTCGCTCCCAGGTCGACAAGTACAAGGATCTCGGCTTTGTACCGGAAGAGAGTGCCCTGTACAACACGCTCACCGGCAAGGAGTACGTCGAATACGCCGCCAAGCTATCCGGCCTCAACTCCCCGAAGCAAGCTGCTAAGCGTGCGCTGGAGACCGTCGGGCTCATGGATGACGCCGATCGGCCGGTGGGAGGGTTTTCCAAAGGGATGCGACAACGTGCCAAGGTCGCGGCCGCGCTGGTGCACGAACCCGACATACTCGTCCTCGACGAACCGCTCAACGGCACAGACCCCGTGCAGCGGGCCCACCTCATAGGGCTCTTCCGCCGACTGGCGAGTAACGGCAACACGGTAATTGTGTCGTCCCACGTACTGCAGGAAGTCGAGCGGATGACCGATCGGGTGATCGCGATCGTCGATGGCAAGCTGGCTGCGGCGGGAGACATCAGCGCTATCCGGAGAGCGATGTCCTACATCCCCTATCGGGTGCTCATCGAGTGCGACAAGCCTCGTGCGCTGGGAGCCGCGCTACTCGACAACGAGACCGTATTCAGCGTGACCATGGCGCGCCGCGGCCTCCACGTGGAGACGGCCGATCTGTCGACCTTGGGAAGCGCAATTGCCCAATTGGCACGGCAACTCGACGTACGGTTGTCGCGCTTTGCCCCGGAAGACGAGTCCCTCGAGAGCGTATTCCGCTACCTGGTGGAACGAAGATGACGGCCTTCGTCGCGATCACCCAAGTCACGGTCAAACAGACGATGCGATTGCGCCGCTTCATCGGCCTCGGGCTGCTTTCTCTATCCGCGGCAGCCACATTCGTGCTGGCCAGCCTGAGTCCGGGCCAGACGAGCAACAACGCCTTCGAGCTATTCCTGGGCATCACGGTCGGCACGTTCATGAACATCCTCGTGCCGGTAGTCACCCTGATCACGGCAACATCGGTCATGGGTGATGAACGCCGCGACAACACGATGTCGTTTCTCGTTCTGCGACCCGTCAGTCGGGTCACCATCGCCACCGCCAAGGTCACCGCAGCCTTTTTAGAAGCCTTTGCCCTCAGTGGGCTCGGTGCCATTGGATTGGGGATCGTCGGTGCTGTGGAGATGAGCGACTGGGCCTACTTCGTGCCGCTGCTGGTCGGGACCGCAATTGCCACCGCAGCATACGCCGCAGTGTTCGTTCCGCTGGGCTACTTGGCGAAACGGGCAACCCTCATCGGTCTCACGTATCTGTTCATCTGGGAGAACGGTATCGCCGGAGCAGTGTCTGCCGTTGCCGGCATATCACCGTGGCGGATAGGCGTCAGCGGGATGGCGGGGTTGGCGCCCGCTCGTTTTGTACTGGAACTACCCGATTTCGCGATCGGATCGCTCACCCCGGGAACGGGCGGGGCGATTGCCAAGGTACTGGTGCTGATGGCACTGTCTGTCGGAGTCTTGACGGCGATTCTGTTGCGCCGCGATCTGGCAAGCTGATCCATCCAAAACGCGACGTAGCCGCTACCTTGCAACCGTGAGCAAGACCACGTCGCTTGGTAGACGCATGGGGACGGCCGCTCTGATCGTCTCCGCCGGAGTGCTGATATCCCGCATCCTCGGTCAACTGCGCGAGATCATCTTCGCCTCGCTACTGGGAGCAACCGCGTCGACGGACGAGTACGTCGCCGCCTTTGCCATCCCCGACTTCCTCAACTACCTGCTCGCCGGCGGCTTTCTCTCGATAACCTTCATACCGATCTTTTCGAGGTTCCTGGCTAGCGATGACGAGGAGGGCGGCTGGGAAGCTCTCAGTGCCATCATCCGTCCCATCGCGGTCGGGATCGTCGCTCTCACCGTCATCGGCTGGCTGGTCGCTCCTCAGGTCATCGAGTTGCTGTTTCCCCGCTTCGATCCGGATCAGATCGACAACACCGTCCGCTTCACGAGAATCGTTCTCCCGGCGCAGATCTTCTTCGTGCTTGGTGCTCTGTTCAGCGCAGTCCAATACACCAAGGGAGTGTTCACGATTCCGACGTTGGCGCCCATCATCTACAACCTCGGAATCATCACTGGTGGCGTGGCATGGGCGATCGTGAGCGAGGCGAGCCCTGAAGGATTCGTATGGGGTGCCCTGACCGGTGCGTTCGTCGGCAACTTCGCCCTGCAATGGTGGGGAGCCCATCGGGTTGGTATGCGGCTCAAGTTGCGCATCCCGTGGCGGCACCCGGTGCTGAAGGAGTATCTGCTGATTGCCTTCCCACTGATGATCGGCCAGTCGATCGTGGTACTCGACGAGACCTTCATGCGGGTCTTCGGCCAGTTCGTCAGTGAGGGCGCGGCGACGGAGCTCAACTACGCACGACGAACCATGCTGGTGCCCGTCGGAATCATCGCACAAGCCGCCGGAGTCGCCGCCTATCCGTTTCTAGCAAGGCTCTTCGCCGAGGGCCGTATCGTGGAAATGCGCGACAGCGTCGATCGGGCCTTGCGCTGGGTCATCGTCTTGTCGATGGGAGCCACCGGCCTGGTGGCTGCCATGACGGTGCCGATAGTGCGAGCGCTGTTCGAGCGTGGCGAGTTCACCGCCGAGAGCACAGTCGGTACGGCCTCGGCGCTGTTCTTCTATGCGCTGGCGATCCCGATCTGGGGTGGTCTGCAGATTCTCAACCGCGCCTTCTACGCGCGGCGCGAAATGTGGACCCCGGTCGTGGTAGGCACTGCGGCCACCATCGCGGCAATCCCCCTCTATGTGATTCTGCAGAGCACGTTCGGCTTGCGAGGAGTTGCGTTCGCATCCACGGCAGCGCTCGGCGTGTACACGGGCATCCTCGCCGCGGTCTGGTACGGCGAGGATGATGGGCCGCACCGCTTCCGGGTGCTGGCTGCACAAGTCGGCCGTGCTGTGCCCCTAGCGGTGATCGGCGGTCTCGCCGCGTTCGCAGCCGCATCCGGACTGGCCGCAGTGCTCGACTTCACAACCACTTCCTCGATACTCGCAACTGCGCTATCGGTCCTCATAGTGTTGGTAGGCACCGCGATCTTCCTCGCGGTAGCGATCGCGTTGGGCTCGCTCTTGCACGACTGGTTGTACGGACGCGATGTGCCGCAGGAGCACGCCGAGGGGTCGGCCGGCCCGACCGAGGTGGAACAGCCCACCTTGGATCCCGCGGACGATTAGCGGTGTTGTCTCGGTAGGTCGGTACGACGACTACTTAGCGGTCTTCGCCCGAGGTCGTCTCCGGGACGGATCGGCCGCAAGTGTCCGATATACGACAAAGGGGGGAACACCACCGCCCGCAAAGAAAGGTGCATCTTTGCGGCATGCTGCAGATCCGATTCATCAGCCCGGCAGAATCGCAGCCGGGTCTGCGATTACATCATCGAACACCAACTCTGCGGCACCCACCAACGCGGCACCTGCGCCGACAGAACTGCGCACGATGCTCGTCATCCGGCGGGATACGTCGATTGCACCGGCTGCGGTCTCATTTGCCGCCTCCTCCATGTAGTCGAAGAAGCGGTGATAGAGGCCGCCCAGTACGACGATCTCCGGGTTGAAGACGTTGATCAAGCCGCGGATACCGGTACCCAGCCAGCGCCCGGTCTCGGCGAGCGCGGCGAGTGTTGCGGGGTCGCCGCCGGCCGCAAGCTCCTCAACCCGTGCAAGGGCATCGAGCCCTTCACCCTGCGCTGCTGCACCGACGCGCCGCAGCAGCGCCCGCTCGCCCGCCTCTGTCTCCCAGCAGCCGATCGAGCCACAGACGCATCGGCGACCATCCGGGTTGATCAGATTGTGACCCGCTTCACCTGCGTAACCTGCGCTCCCGAGGAGAGGAGAGCCGTCGACGATGACACCACAGCCGATCCCCACGTCGCCGGAGACAAAGACCAGGTGCTCGACGCCTGCCAATCCGCCGCGACGGTATTCACCGAGGGCACCGAGATCCGCATGGTTGGCAACTCTGACCGGGACGTCTAGGACGAACTCGGTAGCCAGCACATCCGGGAATGGGATGTCCTGCCACCCCAGATGGGGAGCGCATTGCACGAAGCCGTCGCGACGTCTGACAATGCCGACGATGGCCACCCCCGCCCCGACCAGGTTGTACTCGGCTGGCAAAGCCGCCAGCAGCGGTCTCGCCAACTGTGAGATATCGACGACTGTCTGGCCGGGTTGGAAGTGGCCGCGGGGTCGTGCCACCCGAATCTCGTTGAAGATGTGACCCCCGATGCCGACGGTGGCAACTGCCAGCGAGTCGACGGCAACCTCGATAGCCAGCACTACCGCGCCGTGGGGGCGGACATCGACGATCGGTGAGGGTCGACCCGGACCGGGAGCAATCTTGCTGGGGCCCGCAGTGACGACGCCGCGGGCCGCTAGTTCTCCAACGAGATCGGCCACAGTGGATCGGTTCAACCCGGTCTTCGCCGTGAGTTCTGAGCGTGAGACCGGCCCCACCATATGGAGGTGCTTGAGAACGACTCCCAGGTTGTGTCGCCGCAATTCCTCGGCGGCTACTCCTCTGCCGGAGCGCACCGGTTGGCCGAGCAATGCCCTGCCTCTCCCCACGCTTCGCCTCCGATTTTGTTGGGGATAACACTATATATCGAAGGCTTTGCTGCTACGTGCGACGCCGGACACCAATATTCTGATCAATCCGGCGTCGATGACCCTGCGAAACGGACTGTGGGCAACGGTGCAGCACCAACCAACCCGAGTTATGTTGCATGGCCAAACATATTTGGGGACGCGGCCGGGCCTGGGGACGGCCACACCACAAGGCAACGAGATGATTGCCGGCCGGGCCCGAAGTTCCAGGACTACAGGGTGCCGGTGCAGTCCCTCTCGGATGGTCGGCGGCAATCAGCTGATCCTCCATCTCGAGGCGGGAGGCATCGGGATCCTTTCGATCAGCCATGCCATCCGTGACGTATTCGATCTCACCGATCGCAACGCGTTGATGCTCTAACGGAAGCCGGCGAGTTCGGTCGACAAGCGGGAAGCACCAAGACGATTTCCTGGCCCAGATCTTCATGGCAGGCTGTCCGGCGTGGGTCCGGCGGCACCCGCATGCAGAAGCAGGCTCTCGAAGAGCCCGCTTCTCGTTCGTAGTCCCGACCGTTTGTCTACTTGGGTGGATACACCCCGGCGGTTTGGGCCGCCTTGGTCTGCCAGAAGATGTTGGAGATCTCCTGGATCAGCTCGATCAGGCCTTCCGAAACCGCTGGGTCCATCGACTTCTTGGCATCGCCCGCAGCCTTGGTGGCCCGCCAGAACAGATCATGGAGTTGGGGGAACTGCTCAAGATGCGGCGGCTTGAAGAAGTCCGTCCACAAGACGTTGAGATGGTGCTTCACCAGCTCGGCTCGTTCTTCCTTGATGGAAATACACCGGGCGCGGAACACGTCATCGTCGGATGCGTGGTACTTCGTGCAGCAGTTGAGTACCGATTTTGCCTCGATCATCGCCTGCGCCGGATCGTAGACGCCGCAGAAGAGATCGCAGTGCGCGTGTGCCACCCGGGTGGGTCGGAAGAGTCCCACAGGTCACCTCCTCAGGTGTTTGAGATTCCTGCAGCGACCATACACCGCCTGCAACGATCCTGGCGACGCATCCGTAGACTTGGTGACGGAGTAATGGAGCGACGGAACGGCGAACCGGCGGACCAGCAATACAGCGGAGTAGTTAACCAGACGGAGTGGGGAACGGCGGGAAGGAGCGGAATGGCATCGCGAGGAAGCAGACTGTTCTTGGCCGGAGCGATCGCAGTTGCCTCTGCTGCCGGACTCCACGGTCGCTGGCGCCGCTACGAAATCAGCGAGTCCTCCATGGAACCGCACCTCTCTGAAGGCGACTACGTGCTCGCCAGGCGCAGATCCGGACCACTGGGGCGGGGTGAGGTCGTGATTGTCCCCCATCCCGAGGTCCGCGGATTCGAGTTGGCCAAGCGAGTTGTGGGGCTTCCCGGCGAGGTGGTCAACCTGTCCAACGGCTACGTTCACATCAACGGCATAGTGCTCGCCGAACCATGGGCGGACGGGCCCACTCGTCCCGACGGAGAGTGGGTGCTCGGCGACTCCTCGGCCTTTGTCCTCGGGGACAACCGACCCAAGTCGGCCGCAGACAGCCGCACCCTGGGACCCATCGACGCAGCGACAATCAAGTGGCGCATCGTTGCTCGCTACTGGCCGGCGGCGAAGATGGAACACCTCACGAGTGCGGCTTCCTGGCAAAGAAGATGATGTCGACGGCGTCGCCCACTATGTCTCCTTGCTCCACGTGACGTAGCACCCGGGTGTTCTCGACAACCTCAAAACCTGCAAAGTCCGCCGCCAACATCTCCTCGTCGAACAAGACCTCCACCATCGGTGGACCACCGACGCCCTCGGAGAGGTTGTCACGATGATGAGCGACGATGAAGACGTGCCCACCGGGTGCGAGGGCACCGGCCGCTTTGCTGTGGACGGCCTTGCGGCTTGCTTCGGGAGCTTGCAGGTATGCAAGCAGCACGAGTTCGAAGGACTCGGCCGGGGGCTCCCAGGTTGTCAGATCCTCCGCAATGAACTGCAGGGCGATTCCCGCCCCTTCGGCAAGCTCGGCAGCCTGCCGAGTCGCCACATCCGAAACATCCACCGCGGTCACGTCATGGCCTTGCCGAGCGAGCCAGATTGCATTGCGACCCTGCCCGGACCCCAGGTCGAGAACACGACACGGCTCCAGCCCGGCAAGTCGGTCTGCAACGAACTGATTGGGGGCTGCTCCCCAGACGTGTCCCTTCTGTTGGTATCTCTCGTTCCAGAGGTCGCGTTGGCTCATTTGCTCATCCTACGTCCAAGTGTTTGGCCGCCTCGCGGAAGCTGAGGCCCGACCACTTGTCCTGATGCTCCAAGAGAAATGACCGCACTCGCTCTGGTTCCGTTTTGGCATACTCTCGCAGCGTCCACCCGATCGCCTTTCTGATGAAGAACTCCTTCTCGTGTGCCCGCCGTAGGCAATGGTCAAACAGCATCTCGTGATCGGTGTCCGCTCTGTGCTTGATCGGTGAAATCAGGCTCGTCCGCCGCAACCACATTATGTCGTCGTCGATCCACGCTTCGATAGTCGGCTCGGCTTGCTCGCGCTCGTTGAGATAGACGATGCCGACACAGTGGATGGCAACCTCGTCGACAAGATCCCACCACGCACCTTCCACGATGAGCCGGCGGTATAGATCGAGGTTCTCGATGGTCAGGAAATCGCCGTAGGACTTGGCGATCCCAATGGCCAGGTATTTCTCCTCACGGTGCGGCTGGGACCATAGTGTTTCGACGGCCGCTAGATAGCTCGAATTGTCGGAGATGGGAATCTCCCGCTTCATCATGCGCAAGACCTCGGTGCGCCCCTTCTTCTGCACACCGTAGAAGGGCATATCTGTCTTCATGTACGCCGCCATCTCGGCGGCCTTCTTTGGATCGGCCCGGCTGCTGAGCTCCCGGGAAGCGATGGTGAGCAATTCCTTCATGGCCTCGACGGTAATCGTCTAGAGGTCGGGCCGGGTATACACTCCCGCTTCGTGACTATCTCCAGACTCTCCTCTGCCCTGGTTGCACTCGTCCTCATTGCGTCAGCATGTGGCGGCGACGAGACTGCCTCGCCGACGACGACAACCCCACTGACCACGCTGGCGCCGATTGACGCGACCGGCGCTCCGAGCACGACTACACCGCCGACGACTCAGGCAACCACGACAACCACCACCCTTCCGCCATCGCCGCTCAACGGCATGGGAGTCGAGGAGGAGGCCGCCCTCGAACGCCGCGTCGTGGCAGTGAAGGTCGACAACCATTGGAACGCCAGACCGCAGTCGGGCATAGAGTTTGCCGACGCGGTTTATGAGCTCTTGGTCGAAGGTGGTTTGACCCGATTCATAGCACTCTTCCACCACTCTGACACGGAGCTCATCGGACCAATCCGCTCCGGCCGTCCCACCGACCCGACCCTGGTGAAGTATCTCGGAGCCCCACTTCAGATCTCTGGGGCACAACCATGGGTGAGCAGCCTGATCGCCGGATACGGAGTGGAACTGCTCGGCGACAACGGCACCACGACCTTTCGCATTCGCACCCGGAGTGCGCCCCACAACCTGTATGGATCGACGGTGGCTATGCGAGAAGTCTCCGATCAACGAGGCTATCCCGATGAGCCGCCGCCGGAGCCCATCTTCGACTTCGGAGACCCCACCCCCGGGGCGGCCGGAGCCGAAGAAGTGATCCTCGACTGGTCGGATCGTCCCGAGGTGCGATGGGAGTGGACCGGAACTGAATACGTGCGCTTCAACGGCGACACACCACACAACTACCTGGCCTTGCCGAGCGAAGATGACGAGGAGACGGATACAACCGAGACCACCGAGCCCGAGGTCTTGGAGCACCAGATCGCAACCGACACTCTCGTGGTTCTGACCGCCACCAAATACTGGGCCAGCTCATCCAGCGGCGCGGGTTCGGCGGTACCCGCGTTGGATACGGTGGGGAGTGGCACCGCCTACGTCTTCTACGGCGGGAAGGTGGCAGAGGGCACCTGGGAGCGCACCTCGGCCGACGAGAGATTCGAGCTGAAGCAAGGGGATGGCACGCCCCTTGTTGTCCCCGCCGGGCGGATCTGGATCTCGATCTTCCCCAACAACCAGACGGTTTCCTGGCAGTGACCAATCTCCCGGCGAGCGTTGCTGGAATAGCACGAGCGGTATCCGCCGGAGAGGTCGCCGCAGTAGATGTAGTCGCCACCCACCTCGAGAGATCACGCCGCAGTCAGAGCACCATCAACGCCTTTACCTATCTCGATGACGATACGGCCTTGGAGAAAGCCGGCCAGGTGGATGCAGCAGTCGCCGCCGGCAAAGATGCAGGGGCCCTCGCCGGTGTCCCCATCGCCCTCAAGGACCTGATCGATCACACCGGTCGGCCCAACACCCTCGGCAGCAGCTTGCCTCCCACCATCCCTATCGAGAGCGCCACCGTTGTATCGCGTCTCGAACACGCCGGAGCCGTCATCATTGGCCGGACCGGGCTGCACGAGTACGCCTTTGGTTTCTCGTCGGAAAACCACTGGTTCGGGCCGGTCCGCAATCCTTGGGATTTGACCCTATCGCCGGGAGGCTCCTCGGGAGGCTCCGCGGCCGCTGTGGCCGCGCGGACTGCGGCCGCCGCTCTCGGCACCGACACCGGTGGATCTGTGCGGGTTCCTGCCGCGCTGTGTGGCGTCGTTGGGCTCAAGGTGACGCACGGGCGCGCGCCGCTCACTGGTGTGTTCCCTCTGGCGGCATCGCTCGATACGGTCGGGCCGCTGGCCCGCAACGTGACCGACGCCACCCTCGTCTATCTGGCCATCGCAGGACACGACCCTCGTGATCCCTGGTCTGCGCCGCGACCTGCACCGTCGCCGGGAGCAGCTAGTCGTCTCGAGGAAATGACGTTTGGTGTCCCCCACCCCTGGGTCGATCGAACCCAAGCAGACGAGATCGCGACGGCGTTCGATCGCGCTTTGCGAGATCTCGTGGCCGCCGGAGCCACCGTTGTTCACCTCGATCTTCCGGCGCTGGTGCCCGCGGACGAGTTGGAGCTGTCGGTCTACTCGGAGGTGGCGCTGGTGCACACAGAGCGCTGGAAGCAGCACCGAGATTCCTATGGACCCGATGTCGCCGAGCGTCTCTCCAAAGTGTTCGAAATAGACCCATTCGACTTCGTGCGGGCTCAGGAGTGGCGAGCGCGTATCCGTCACACCGCCGAAGAAGCACTCAATCGATGTGACGTGCTAGTCACCCCGGCGGTTGCGGCCGACCGCAAGCCGATCGGCGAAGAGAACATCTTCATCGGGGGCAAATACAGCTCGTACCGGCCTCACCTCTCCGGGTTTTCGGCGTTGGTGAACCACACAACCCTGCCGGCGCTTGCAGTACCACTAGACCAGGACGGCGTTCCCCCGCCGAGCTTGCAACTGATAGGCCGTCGTTGGGAGGAGCACCGACTGCTCGAGATTGGTAAGGCTCTGGAGGAAACCGGAGTCAGCAAATACCGCACGCCCCCGCACTCCGCAGATTGACGCGAGAACGTCTACAACGATCGCTGTAAATGTTCGCAAGAGCGCATAGACTAGGCAATCGGGTCGGCGCACAAGAAGCGACCGAATCCGCCATAAGATCGCAATCCGACGGCTCGATTGCAGCCGTCTCCTAGGAGCTTCCACCATGCAGGAAGAGACTCTCTCACCACCGGAACCACCCGAGCAGCTCGATCGAGTGGTCATTAGGTTCGCCGGCGATTCTGGTGATGGCATGCAGCTTGCCGGCACCCGTTTCACCGAGACTTCGGCCGCGTTCGGCAACGACCTGGCGACCTTCCCCAGCTTCCCGGCAGAGATCCGCGCTCCGCAGGGAACGCTCGCCGGAGTCTCGTCATTTCAGGTGCACATCGCCGATTGGGACATTCTCACCCATGGCGATCAAGCCGATGTCCTGGTTGCCATGAATCCGGCCGCG
Source organism: Acidimicrobiia bacterium (assembly GCA_029287195.1). Taxonomy (GTDB): domain Bacteria; phylum Actinomycetota; class Acidimicrobiia; order Spongiisociales; family UBA5794; genus JAAETI01. The sequence goes on from JARFRN010000111.1 coordinate 14,829, forward strand.
CTGAAAGCCAACCTCCGCGAGGTCGTGCCTGGTGGTTTGATCCTGGCAAACGAGGATGCCTTTGACGATCGGAACCTGGAGAAGGCCGGATATGAGAAGAGCCCGCTGAGCGACGGCAGCCTCTCCGGCTACCACGTTCTGACGGCGCCGATGGAGAAGCTCACCAAGATCGCCGTCAAGGACAGCGGAGTGACCGGTCGGGCCGTCCTGCGATCCAAGAACTTCTTCGCCCTCGGGCTCATTTCGTGGATGTTCAACCGACCGACTGAGCCGATCCTCGATTGGGTGAAGAAGAAATTCGGAGAGGACAACCCCGTCGCCAAAGCCAATCTCGAAGCCTTTCGTGCCGGCTTCAACTTCGGCAACACAACCGAGGAGTTTCACCACACATTTGAAGTGGCTCCGGCGAAACTGCCGCCGGGAGAATATGCCAACATCACCGGTAACCAGGCGTTGGCCTGGGGCCTGGTTGCTGCGGCCAGGGCCGCGGGCCTTTCGCTCTTCCTCGGGTCGTATCCGATAACACCGGCGACCTCGATCCTCGAAGAGATTGCCCGCCTGAAGCACTTCGACGTCAAGACCTTCCAGGCCGAAGACGAGATTGCAGGTGTCGGTGTTGCCTTAGGCGCTGCGTTTGCAGGGCATCTTGCAGTTACCACGACCTCCGGCCCCGGGGTCTCCCTCAAGGGCGAGACCTTGAGCCTGGCCTTGATGACGGAACTTCCCTTGGTGCTGGTCGATGTTCAGCGCGCCGGCCCATCGACCGGGCTGCCGACCAAGGTGGAACAGTCGGATCTGATGATGGCGCTTCACGGGCGCCATGGAGAGGCCCCGCTTCCGGTGCTGGCGCCGGCCTCGCCCAGCGACGCATTCGAGGTTGCCAGGGAAGCCGCTCGGATTGCCATCAAATACATGACCCCGGTGATCCTGCTCTCCGATGGATACCTGGCCAATGGTGCGGAGCCGTGGAGAATCCCCGACTTCGACAATCTCCCCGATTTCGACATTTCCTTTGCGACCGAACCCAACGGACCCGACGGAGAATTCCTTCCGTACATGCGTAACGAGGAGACGATGGCACGGCCCTGGGCCATTCCGGGAACACCCGGCTTGGAGCATCGCGTCGGTGGGCTGGAAAAGGAAGCGCTCACGGGAAACGTTTCGTACGACCCCGACAACCACGAGTTCATGACCGAGCAGCGTGCAGCCAAGATCGCGGGAATTGCGAACGACATCCCCGAGGCAGAGGCCGAGGGGCCGGATGAGGCCAAGCTACTGGTTGTCAGTTGGGGCTCGACCTTCGGCGCGGTTCGTGCCGGCGTCAACAACGCGACGGTGGCGGGGTACCCGACTGCCCATCTTCACCTGCGGTATCTGAACCCGCTCCCCCGCAATCTGGGCGAAGTACTCGACAGCTACCAGCAGATTCTGATCCCAGAACTCAATCGGGGACAGCTTGCCGCGGTGCTGCGAGCCGCATACCTGGTCCCCACCGTGAGCCTGAGCAAGGTTCAAGGGGCACCGTTCATGGCAAACGAGATAACAAAGAAGATCATCGATCTAATCGAGGATGCATCATGACGACCACCGACACCCGGTACACCCGGGCAGACTTCCAATCCGGCCAGGAGGTCAGATGGTGCCCAGGATGCGGTGACTACACCATCCTGGCTTCGGTCCAGAACTTCCTTGCCGAGCTCGATGTCGACAGAGAGAAGCACGTGTTCGTTTCCGGCATCGGTTGTGCCTCCCGTTTCCCGTACTACATGAACACCTACGGGATGCACTCGATCCATGGCCGAGCACCCGCCATCGCCACGGGGGTGGCGCTCGCCAATCCTGATCTGACGGTGTGGGTGATTACCGGAGACGGCGACGGGCTGTCGATCGGCGGCAATCACCTCATCCACGCTCTGCGCCGGAATGTGAATCTCAAGATCCTGCTATTCAACAACCAGATTTACGGCCTCACCAAGGGGCAATACTCCCCAACGAGTGAGCTCGGGAAGCGCACCAAGACCAGCCCGGCCGGCTCTGTCGACTACCCGTTCAATCCGGTGAGTTTGGCGCTCGGTGCCGAGGCGACTTTCGTAGCGCGGACGATCGACATGGATCGCCCGCACACAACGGAGATGTTGCGCGCCGCCTATGAGCACAGGGGCACTGCGTTCATCGAGATCTATCAGAACTGCAATGTCTTCAACGACAAGGCATTCCAGCTACTGACGGGGCGCCAGGAGCGCGATGCCAACCGGATCTACCTGCACCCGGGCGAGCCGATCGTTTTTGGCGCCGACAACGAGATGGGAATCACAGTCGGCCTAGACGGCGCCAAGATCGTCAAGGTCGCCGACGTCGGCATGGATTCGATCGCAGTGCACGATCCGGCGAAACCGAATCCTGGCGTATCGTTCTTGCTCAGCCGGTTGTCACACGGCCCCACCGGGCCTACGCCGATCGGTATCTTCCGCCAGGTGCAGAGGGAGACTTACGGAGACCTGATGAACGCGCAGATCGAGGCGGCCAAGGAACGCAATGCCAATGCTTCGATTTCCGAACTCGTCTCTCAGCACGGGACGTGGAAGGTCGAGTGACCGAGGACCGTTAGGCTCCCGGTCGTGACGGGCGAGCCGGTACACATCGATTTCCGCAAATGGGGCGGCAAGCGGCACTGGCAATTCGACATGTTCCGCCTTGGACAGGATGAGCATGGGTTGTGGCTGTGGGCACCGCCGGGTTCGCCCATGCAGCGTGGCGAAGAACCGGCCAAGTTCTCCAAGAGCACCAACGTGAAGCTGGTTCCGGACGGGAAGTGGTGGACCGCGATCTGGGCGTGGCGGCGCAACCACGACGTGTACGTCGACATAATCACGCCTCCCAAGTGGGATGGGAATCGGGTTGAGATGGTGGATCTGGACCTGGATATCGTGCGGTGGAGTGACGGCACGGTCGAGGTGGTCGACGAAGACGAGTTCTTGGAGCACCAAGCCTTATTCGACTATCCGCCTCGTCTCGTCGACACAGTCCGCGCCACGACTGCAAGGCTGGCCGTAGCCGTTGAAGCGGGTCACGAGCCATTTGGTCGAGTGGCCGCCTCCTGGATGGCGCAAGCACGCGGTATGGCGGAGGATCCTCGTGACTAGCGAGGCACCTCCCGTGTCGGTCGTCATTCCCGTGCGCAATGAAGCAGCCAACGTTGCCGCGGCAATCGACTCGGTGCTGCGACAGGACTACCCGGGCGACCTCGAAGTAGTCATTGCCGATGGCATGAGCAGCGATGGAACCCGCGAGATTCTCGAGCAGATCAGCGCCGGAAACACTGCAGTGCGTTGGGTAGACAATCCAACTGGAAAGACCCCCAGCGGACTGAATATCGCAATCGAGATGTCGCGTGGAGACATCATCGTGCGCTGCGATGGTCACTCCGAGCTGCCGCCGGACTACGTGAGCATTGCAGTGGCGACACTGCAGCGCACCGGAGCCGTGAATGTGGGCGGGGTCCAGCATGCGCTGGGGATCAAACCCATGCAGCGAGCCGTTGCCTATGCAATGTCGTCCCGGATCGGCGTCGGCGACGCACAGTTCCACTACGGCGGCGAGGGAGGCGAGACCGATACCGTCTACTTGGGGGTGTTCCGTCGCGATGCTCTCGTCGCGGCCGGAATGTTCGAGGAGAGTCTCGCCCGCAATCAGGACTACGAGTTGAACATCCGGCTGCGCGCCAATGGCGGCAAGGTCTGGTTCGAACCGAGGCTGCGGGTGGTCTATCGGCCCCGCACTACGTTGCGCCTGCTCTGGAAGCAGTATTTCGAGTACGGCACCTGGAAGCGGCGCGTCGTGCGCATGCACCCTGAGTCGACCCGACTTCGGCAGCTGGTACCACCGTTGTTCGTACTTGCGCTCGCCACTTCCGCCATCTTGGCCTTCACGGTGCTGCGACCGTTGGCGCTCATCGTGCCCGCTGCCTATGCGGCGCTCCTAGCGTCGGCAACCCTCGTTCAGCTGGCCAAGACACGCGACGTCGCAGCGCTTCTCTTCCCTGCCGCGGTGGCCACCATGCACATTTCCTGGGGATTGGGGTTCCTCACATCAACCGTCGCGACCGGATCTACCGCGTAAGCATGAGCTAGGGCAGCCGGGCACGGTAGAAGGCCCGCACTGCGGCGTCCGGCCACACGTATGCCGCACGAATCGCAGCGGTTCCGGCTCGGGCGGCAGTTCGCTGGGTGGGATCCGCGAGGACCGCCGCAATCGCGGTCTGCCATGCACCAACGTCCCCCGGGGGAACCAGCGTAACCCCGGGTCTATCACCGACGACCTGTCGGGTACCCGGTAGATCCGAGGCAACGGTTGGGATCCCTACCGCGAGGTATTCGAGCACCTTTGTCGGCAAGGAAGCCCGATAGTTAGGGGTGTCGAGCAGCGGGGAGAGCCCGATCAGGCCCCGGGCGCAGATTCGGAGGGCCTCATCTGGGTCCACGAAACCGTGGAACACGAGATCGAGACCGTGCCGCTCTGCAATCGCCAGCAGCTGCGACCGAAGCCCGGGCTTGCAGCGTCCCATCACGGTCATCTTGGCGGCATCGGTTGCTGCAACCGCCTCGACTGCGAGCGTCAGTCCCCTCTCCTCGGTCACGTCGCCCAGGTACACGATGCCGACATCCGGGTCGGGATCTTGCGGAGCCGGCGGCACCCCAACGAGGTAATTTGGGAAGACGGGGTGCGTTTTCGAGAACAGCTCACCGTAACCCTCCTCCGCAAGTGTGATGGCCATCCGCTTCTCCGCGACGCGAAACAACCCGGCGGCCAGCCGGGCAAGCGGCCGGCGGAGTACCCGCGGCAACCAGTCTTTGGTTCGCAACTGAGCAGGAACGTTCTCGTGGACATCGAAGACTACGGTTCGCCCCAGCAGCGCAGCAGCGAGACCCGCCGGCAGCATCTCCGGATCATGGAGTGATGCAACGTCGTACCTGCCTCGCAGCAGCATCCAACCGGCATGCACCGCGCGACGGATACGGCTCCCCACCAACTCGATCCAGCAAATCCCTCTCTGGTCCACCGGACCTCTCCCCCGGCCCGCGTAGGTGACTTCCCACTCGTCTTGCAGCGAGGCAATGAGCTTGTGCCGGATCCGCGGATCATCGGACGGATGGGTCGGGGTGGCTACCAGCAGGCGCGGCTTCACAACGTTTCGACGTTGTCCAATTGCAGGCCGGCGCGTCTATACGCCCCGCGAGTGTCGAGCACGATTGGTGCCTCGGCTGCAATCTTCTCGAGATCCAACATCTCGTGATCGGTTAGGAGCACCGCGACGGCGTACCCCGTGAGGTCGTCATCGGGCGTCACCGGCTCGAAACCGTGCTCGGCTATCCGTGCGCTCCCAACCACGGGGTCGAGGACGGCGACAGCGGCGCCCCGTCGTTCCAGCTCACGAAGAACTTCGATGGAGGCCGACTCACGATCATCGGCGATGTCCGGTTTGTAGGCGATTCCGACGCCCAGCACCTTTGTGCCGAATACCGGTAACCCCGACCGATTGAGCAAGTCCGCAACCCGGGTGGCGGCATAAGCCGGCATCTTGGTATTGACTTGCTCGGCAAGATCAATGAATCGGGTGGCAAAGTTGGCCTCTTTGGCGCGCCACGCCAGAAACTGGGGATCGAGCGGGATGCAGTGACCACCAACGCCGGGACCCGGGTAGAACGCCTGGAATCCAAACGGCTTGGTGGCGGCGGCATCGATGACTTCCCAAATCGATATGTCTAGTTCGTGGGCAAGTTGAGCCATCTCGTTGATGAGCCCGATATTCACGGCGCGATAGGTGTTCTCGAGCAGCTTCGCCATTTCGGCAGTGCGAGCCGACGAGACGGGGTACACCGACGCAACCACCCTTCGATAGGCAGCGGCCGCCACCTCGGTTGATATTGCCGAAACGCCTCCCACCACCTTTGAGATGTCACCCGTCTTCATCTCGGCGCCGGGCGACACTCTCTCCGGGGAGAAAGCAACGAAGACGTCTTCGTCAATCGCGAGCCCGCCGGCGGATACGGCCGGAACGAGGATGTCTTCCGTCGTACCCGGATAGGTCGTCGACTCGAGAGAGACCAGCATGCCGGGCCGCACTACTCGGGCAACGGTCTCTGCGGCGGACTCGATGTAGGAGAGATCTGGCTCCCGATTGCGACCCAGCGGGCTGGGGACGCAGATGAATATCGCATCCGAAGCTGCCAGGGCTTCCTCCTCGTCGGTGATCGAGAGGCCGGAAGCAAGAGCTGATGACAACTGATCGCTGGAGACATCCTCAACTGGAGATACGCCACGGTTCAGCTCGGCGACCCGATTCTCGGATCGGTCGTAGCCGACTACTCGTAGCCCGTTCTCGACCATGGTGACGGCAAGCGGGAGCCCGACGTAGCCGAGTCCAATCACGCCACCGGTCCACCTCTCTTCGGCGAAGAAGCGCGCCCTATCAACGTTCATCGACAACCTCGTGGAATGGGGTCAGGATCGGGTCGTAAGTGTAGATGGCGATCCGGATGGGCCGGGAGGGGTGACCTCACGGGCCCCCGAGCGCCCGGGTCAGGAATGATGCCATCTGGTCGCGCCGCACCGGATCCTGCGGACAGAATGCGGTGTTGTCCGGCGGATTGCACCCGAGCGTCACACCGGCGACTCGCAGCTTGTCTATGTCCGATTCGAATATCGAGCCATCGTCATCGGTGAACCAATCGCCCGCGCCTGGATCGGTGTAGCCGAAGGCTCGCACCAGGAATGCAGCCATCTGCTCGCGAGAGATGGTGTCGGTCGGGCAGAAGTTGGTCTGCTCGGCATTACACCCGAAGGTGATACCGGCCGCTGCCAGCTTGTTTATGTCGGCTTCAAAGGTCGAGCCGTCATCGTCGCTGAACCAGTCTTTGCCCCCCTCCTCGTTGAGGCCGAGGGCTCTCACCAGGAAGGCGGCCATCTGACCCCGGGTGACCTGGCCTTGTGGGCAGAACTCCGTGTTGTACGGCGGGTTACAGCCGGCGGTTATCCCGGCTTCCGCGATGTACACGATCGAGTCGTAGTGCACCGAGCCGTTGATGTCGGAGAACGGGCCGGGAGTTCCGTAAACAACGTCGAAGTAGATCGAATAGAGGCCAAATCTCGACCTGACGGTCGAACTGGCAAGTTTGACCGTCTTGGCCGACCCGCCGTCGACCCCGGTGAATTCGACGGTGCGGGCGCTCCCCGACGTATTGCGTTCGGTAACAACAACCGAGTCGAGCGAATCAAGACCGACCTTCGAAGCGACATAGTCGGCCGAGAAGTCGAAGCTCCAACCGGCGCGGAAGTTGAGCGAGGGGTCGAGTGACCAGTGGTCATCTACGGACGAGTGGTACGCCCTGGGGGTAGTGCCGCCCACAGCGACTTCGTGTCCGTTTTCCGTTACCCCACCGCTGGAGGAGCTGTAATAGCCGCGCACTATGTTTTCGGTGTCGTTTGAGGCGACCGGGCTCGTGGTGGCATCAGGGTGAGTCATCACCACCCCGGCAGTGTTCTCTACAGCTTCGGTCCAGGTCGACCAGCCGTGACCCCAGCCGACGTAACGCTGGTCGAACGTGTCATCACGCACATGACACGAGGCGCCACACGAGTTGCTGCCCGGAGTTCCCCGATATAGTTGGAGCTCGCGAGCGTAGGAACGAGCCGCGATTACCTGCGCTTCGAGAGCAGCCATTCCCTGCTCGTACCCCCACCAATAGGGCATCTCGGAGATGCCGAGCAGGTAGTCCTCCATGTCCATGACCGCAGACATGTCGAACGGACCGGTGCTGCCATCGCCGGGGGAACGAATCACCATGTAGCCCCGCCCGTACTGGCAGGGCCGACTCAGGTATGTGGGCGACCCGGACAGGTAATCGGCTTCCGACCCGTTCCAGTCGACGAACTCACAGCCATCGATTTCGACTTTGCGCGTTGGCTTTTCAGCATCGCCGTCCCAGGTGATACTCAGATCACAACTGCCCGTGGATTTGTCGTCGGATCCCGAGAAGGCGAGTGTGCAGTCGCGAGTGCCGTCAACCCAGGTTATCTCGAGTCGATCGTCGACGGCGAGATCCCATGTCATCCCGTCGGCAGGGCGGGACACGGTGAGGGTTGCGACACCTCCCTCCGGGGGAGAGGCGTAATTCACCTTGCGTGCGATCAGAGTCACCGACTCCAGGTCGCGATCGAGTCCCACCCAGATGTCATCCGGTGACGTCAGATCACCTTTACCCATCCTCTCCAGTGCCGTACCCTGATAGAAGTGGGAAGTGATCTCCTCGGCGCTCCACCCGTCGCGGGAAGCTCCGTATGCCCCGTATTGGCTGAGTCCGACGCCGTGGCCCCAGCCAGAGCCCTCGAACGACACTGTCGACTCGTCTGCCGCAACGAGTGTTCCCGAAGGCACCAAGACTGCGCTGAACACGAGCGCCGCCACGAGGAAACGCACCCGGGCAGGCTGACGGTTGGCGAGGTTCATCTTCAGAGTATCGACTCCTACCCGCGGGGGCTTGAGGCAGATCGCCGGTACCGGCCCGGCGACAACCTCTCTCATTGCGACCTAGGTTATCGGTCGCACGGATCAACGGCTTACGGCGCAAGTGCCCGGGCCAGGAAGCTCGCCATCTGGTCGCGCAGCACCGGATCTCGTGGACAGTAGCGGTCGTAGACCGGAGGATTGCACCCCAGGGTGATCCCGCTCGTTGCCAATCGGTTGATGTCTTCCTCGAAGATGGATTCATCGTCGTCGATGAAGAAATCGCCTCCGTTGGCGGTCAATTCCAGACCGCGGACGAGGAACGCAGCCATGACACCGCGGTTGACGGTGTCCTCTGGACAGAACTCGTCGAACGCGGGCGGATTACAGCCGGTCGTGATCCCGGCTGCAGCCAGCTTGTTGATGTCACTCTCGAACACCGACTCATCGTCGTCGACGAAGAAATCGGCGCCGCCGTCATCACCCAGGCCCAACGCCCTGACGAGGAAGGCGGCCATTTCCCCGCGAGTTATCTCGCGGTCGGGGCAGTAATCGTCGTTGTATGGCGGATTGCAGCCCAGCGTGATCCCGAGATCGGCGATGGTCTCGATATTGGACTCGTGAATGTTGCCGTCGTCATCGCGGAAGTATCCGTCGAACGTATACGGCGGATACTCGGGATCGCACTCCCAACCGGGAGCGTTGTGCCAGGAAGAGGGAACGACGCCTGGAAGGCGGCTGTTGCCGAGGCGAATCGTCAGCCGACCCTCGGCGTCCCACAACCATAGGTCGCCGCGCCCGTCACCGTCGTAGTCGTTGACTCGAATGTCCAGTAGGACACCGGCGACGTCGAGAGTGTATGTAGCGGTCGTCTCGCCGTATCCATTTGGCAGAACCCGGACCGTCTTCGCTGATCCTGTGCTCGACACAACGAACAGGTCGGGTAGTTCGTCGAGGTCGGTATCTCCCAACGTGAACAGATGGCCTGCCGTGTCGCCCAGGCCGGTGTCGCCGGCGTACAAGACCGTGCTGAAATCATCCATACCGCTATACACCGTTATCGACGTGGCGGCCGCATCGTGCCCGATTACGAAGAGATCGACATACCCGTCGCGATTGTGGTCACCCAGCAAGTAGTCGGCGCTCGGGTCGCTCGGGATGAGAGTCGGCACGGTTATCGACTCCTCGAAGCTGGTTGGCTTGAGCGAGACCTCCATCGTCAGGTTGGGACCCGACAGGTCGAGCAGTACTAGGTCGTTGCGACCGATTCTCGAATAGTCGCCCATCAGTGCCAGCCGGTCACCGACCTCCACGTCGAGCGCGTGGTCACGCCCGATTCCACACCAGTCATGGTTGCGATCGGTCTGCGAGTACTCGAGCCTGGTCCCGTTGGGCCGTGGCAGGAGCTGAAAGACATCCACAAGACCGTTGCCATCGCCATCAGCGATTATGTATTGGTACTCCGGGTCGGGTATCCCGAACTCGGTGGTGGTTGCCAGTACCTCGTCTGTGTAGGGCGCAGCAACAGTTGCCACCGGATAGGCCATCGGCGGCGATCCGTAGCCGACGGTTGCTGCCGGCCCCATCCAGGAGAAGTGTTGCGGATCCTTTACGAATGACCAATCACCGCCCCAGCAGAAGCCGGCATCTCGCCACGCATCAATAAACCACGTCGGCATGTCGGTGATCAGCTTGTTGTCCGCCCGATACGGGTTGGTCACCGCGTTGATGTCGAGCGCGGCCCCGTGCCCGTGCAGAGAGACGCGATACGAACCGGAGATGGTGCGGGCTGAGAAGCCATAGGTCTGGCTCGCCTTTACGGGGTAAAAATTGCCCTGTGCTTGCTCGGCAGCCAGATTCGCCGTCACCTGGTTCAACGCAGGCATCATTCGCTCGTGCACCAGTACCTGGTAGCCACCGGACATGGGCACGGTCCAGTAGACCAGGGAGTTGCGAACCTCACCGATGGATCGACCAAAGAAGTCACCGCGGTATCCACGTAGCAGCTCGCTGTTTGGCAGCGAACCGGATCGCTCTACGTATGTGCCACTCGTCGACGGCTGCCCGCAGCCCCAGGACTCACTGAACGACGGCGCGGTAGTGCCCTCGCTCACGGCGGCACTTGCTGCGGGCGCGGCTGTGGCGCAGAGCAACGTGGCCAGTACCAGTCGAGCGATCCGCCGGACCTGGTTCATGAGCCGGCGGGAACGAGTCGCATCAGATCCCCACCGAGGTTCACAATGTAGAGCCGTCCGCTGTCGTCCACCCCGAAACTCGAGATGTTGCCGAGGTAACCGAATTCCGACCAGGTGCGGTCGGCAAGGACCTGCCCTTCGATGTAGCGGAAACTGCGGAGCAGGCCCCGGCCGTAGTCGGCGAAGAAGTAATGGCCGACCAGCGACGGGAACTCTGTTCCGCGATACGCGTAGCCACCGGTGACGGAGACACCTTCGCTGTGGGAGTAGACGAGGACGGGGAACGTCTTTCCATTGCGCTCACAGTCGATAGCTTCGGCGTCGTTGAAGCATTCGTTTCCTTCGAACGAATCCCAACCGTAATTGAGCCCGGCCGCATCGATGGGAGCAACGTTGATTTCCTCCCATCGCGCCTGGCCGACATCGCCGATGTACAAGAGGCCTTCTGCGGCGTCGATCGTGAATCGCCACGGATTGCGCAAACCGTAAGCCCAGATCTCGTCCCGGCCCGCCCTACCGACGAATGGGTTGTCGCTCGGGATGGTGTAGTTGCGATCGGCATCGCTCGGAAAGTCGTCGCCATCGACACCGATGCGCAGCAGTGAACCAAGCAATACCTCGGTGTCCTGGCCGTTTTCCCATGGATCGCCGCCACTGCCACCGTCGCCAAGACCAAACATGAGATGGCCATCCGGCGCAAATAGAATCATTCCGCCGTTGTGGTTGCTCGCCGGCTGATCGACTTCGAGGATGGGACGCTGCGAACTCTCGTCTGCAAGGTACGGATCGAGCGACACTCTGTACTCGACGACCCTGGAGTCACCGCCCGTGTCGGTGTAGGAGACATAGAAGCGCCCGTTGACGGCGTAATCAGGATGGAAGGCAAGCCCCAGCAACCCCTGCTCGCTGCCACCAGAAACGAGGTCACTGATGTCGAGAAACGGTGTGCTCACCAGTCTGTCATCTTCGACAATGCGGACGTACCCGGGCTTCTCGACGACAAACAGCCGATCGTCGCCCGGCGGAGAGGTAACAAACAGAGGACTCGCCAACCCCGAGACAACCGTTTCGACGCGTGGTATCGCTGGTGGCGGTGGCACCATCGGGGTCAATTCCTCGGCCCGTCCGAGGAAGCTGGCCATCTGATCGCGTCGCACCAGGTCGTCAGGGCAATAACGGTCATTCGCCGGCGGGTTGCAGCCGAGAGTGATTCCCGCCGTCGCCAGCCGATCGATGTCGGCTTCGAAAGTGGTCCCATCATCATCGGTGAACCAGTCACCCTTGCCGGGGTCGGTATACGCGTAGGCTCGAACCAGAAACGCAGCCATTTGCCCTCTGGTTACCTTGTCCTCGGGACAGAACTGGTCGTTGGCGGGGGGATTGCAGCCTGCTGTGATCCCGGCCGTGGCCAGCTTGTTGATGTCGACCTCGAATGTGGTCCCGTCATCGTCGGTGAACCAGTCCCTACCGCCGTCGTCGGTCAATCCGAGCGCCCGGGCCAGGAAGGCAGCCATCTGCCCACGCTCCACCAAGGAGCCGGGACAATAGCGGTCGTTGAGCGGCGGGTTACAGCCCCGCGTGATCCCTTCAGCTGCGATAGCTTCGATGAAACCTTCGTGGACATTTCCGTTGTCGTCTGTGAACGTCCCACCCGGCGGCAAGGGGGCAGCCAGGGCGGCAGCGCCAGCAGAGACAACAACGATTGCGACCGCGAGAGCCAAGGATATCCTCGTCATGAGCCGCGACCTTAATCAGCCACCGAGCCTATCTACGGGCTTTGTCGGATCTGCACCCGCACGTCCGAAGCTCAGGTAGGTCCCCCCGATGCGCAACGACAGACCGCTAGATTGCCGAGGCGCAATGGATAATGAAGAAGACAGAGTCGGAGAGCTGGAACAGCTCCTACGCGACGAACGGGCGCTGCGGATCCGCGCCGAATCGCGGGCTGCAGAGCAGGCGGAGAAGGCTTCCATCTGGCGCACCAGGGCCGAGGAACGTGCAGAACGGATCCAGCGGCTGATTGCCGAACCGAAACGCCGTCGAGGAAGGCGGGCACGATCGGCGCAACCGGCTCGAGCACCCGTCCCGACGCCGGCAGTGCCGGGGACCCCGAGATCCGCCGGCCGCCTTGCTGCAGTCACGGTTGCGGCCGGAGTGGAGGACCATCACGCGCAACTGCTGACTCCATTCGCGCTCGAACGGGACCTCAGCACACCTTCCTCTCTAGCCGAAGCCGATCTCGTGATCGTTGACGGCCCCAATCTGAAGCGGCTCGAGGCTAGCGATTCTGTCCGCTTCGCCGACTGGCTGCGATTGGAGGGTCGGCAACCATTCATCTTCCTTGCGGACACCGCCGCCGATCCCGGTCATCACTGGGTGGCACAGGCCGACCTCGTCGTCGGGAGCGACATCGGCCGATTCGCCGCCGCCGGACTTCCGACGATGTCTCTCGTACCTCCGTTCGACCCCGCCGTAGAAAACCCCATCGGCTGGACTCCTGCACCGCCGGACGCTGTGGTCACCAGCGAAGATCGCGACGGAGCCCGGGTCCTGTTCGGCGGGGACGACGCCATCATCGGAGTCGAGACATCGAGCCTGTCCCGGCCGCCGGCTTGGCTCGTCACCGCTGCCGCCCGCGGGGTGCCCCTTGCAGCCACAGACATCAGCTCCAGTAGCCGACTAGAGCTGAGCCGAGCATCGGCCGCTGCCCGCCGCTGGGCATATCGCCACCACACGGTGACGAGACGTGCTGCGGAGATCGCACGCCATGCCGGGCTCGATATTCGCGACCCGCAGCCCCATGTTGCCGCGATCCTCGTGTCGATGAGACCCGATGAGGCCGCGGCAGCACTCGACATGCTGCTCCGCCAGACCCATCGCCCGCTCTCCGTCGTAGTCGGGCTGCATGGAGTGCAGCCGACTCCCGATTTCACCAAGTCGATCGATCGGGTTGGCGCGGCCCTGCCCACCGAGGTTCTGCAGCTCTCCGAGCGACTCAGCCTGGGTGAATGCCTCAACCGGACTATCGAAGCCAGCGGCGCCGAAATCCTGGCCAAGATCGACGACGACGAC
>JARFRN010000127.1 GCA_029287195.1 Acidimicrobiia bacterium
AGGTTCAGCGATGAAGAGGGCGCTTCGCTCGTCGAGTATGCGCTGCTCGTCGCTCTGATCGCCATCGTGGCGCTCATCGCCATCACGGCCGTCGGCAACCAGGTCTCGGAGAACTTCGACTCGGTCGCCACCGAGCTCGTCATCCCCTAGTCCCAACAAACCGAACAAGAAGTGGGGACCCCATCCGGGGTCCCCACTTCTTTCTCTCCTCAGCGGATCTCCGACCTCGTCCTGATGGTCATCGGGCCGCCATCACCACGAAATCCTCGTCCTCGTGGAGCTTTGCCCATCCGAGCAGTTCGAGGTAGCCGACTACCGGCCAATCCGCGGCGACAATAGCTTGCTCGATCTCGAGTTCGGCGAGCGTTGACTCCACATTCACCCCGCGACGCAAGTCGTACATTTGCCGAAACCCGGCTTCGCCATAGAGCTCGGCCCGATCATCTATGTATACAAGCCTTTCCGGCCAGCTGGAGTAGATCAGATATCCGCCAACAGCGGTTCCGTGGAAGACGCGTCCTCCGTCCAATGCCTCCATTGCCTCACTGGATGGGAATCGGTCTTCCCGCAGTTCCGCCGGGCGGGTGACGCCGACGAGGCCAATAACGACCAGCACCGCCGCAATCACCCAGTTGAGAACTAGTGGTTCCGTAGATGCGGGTCTCTCTAGGGTGGACCCGCCGCCATAACCCAGGATCGCCACAGGCGTCAGAACCAATACCGCCGGCCATAGATTGCGCTCGGCGAGGACACCAAAAGCGACGAACGGAACCACGATCCACAGCTGACTCGGTTCAAGGCGTCCGCGCGCCCCCGCCACAATTATCCCCAGGACAACAACCAGCATCGGTACTACGAATGGGTCGGAGAAGTCCGGTGGTTGCCACTCAGAGATCAGATCCAGTGCTCCCCGGTTCCTGAGGAACTGCACCAGCACCCACCAGGTACCTAGGCCGTGCGCAGTGAAGACGGTCGCCAGGCCCGAAATCGCAACTGCAACCAGCTGCTTGCGAGATCGCTTGCCAAGGCCATCCAGAAACAGATAAGCGAGCCCGATTACAAACATCCCGTGGATCGAAGCCCATAGCCAGACGAGCAGCGGCAGGGTCCACAAGGGCGTTGGGCGGATGTGGGCGACCGCAACAACGAGCGCGAGCAGGATGTAACCCAAGAGTGCAGGTCGAGCGATTCCGAAGGGGATCGACTGCCAAACGAGGAGAAACATGCCCCCTAGGGTCAGCCAAGGGCTTCCCCTTCCAACAAGGTGGATCACCAGCCCTAACAGCGCGACCGTCAACGACACAGCGATGAATTTCATCGTTGGCACCCAGGCGATTCCACCCGTCACATTCTCGAGCCACCCGTAGCCGAGCTCGGCCAACCAGGACTGTGTCCGCCAAGCCTCACCAAGAGCAGTAAACGAGAACGGGTCGGCTCGCAGTACCTCGCCGGTCTCCAATTGCAGGGACCCGGCACGTATGTGCCAAAGAAGCGAATTGTCCCCAATCGGTATGGTTGCCCGCCAGGCCACGACCACAAATGGGAGCATTAGCCGCAGGTGGACGATCCTGAGTCGGTCCACGGACTCAGAGAATCGAGTCAGCGATTTGAATGGCCGCGGGCCCGAGAAGAACGGTGAAGATCCCGGGGAAGATACACAACACTAGGGGGAACGTCATCTTCACGGGGGCCGCAAAGGCGCGCTCCTGGGCACGTAGCCGGCGTCTGACCCGCATCTCATCTGCCTGTACCCGTAGCATACGAGAAATCGACACGCCGAAAGCATCAGCCTGGGTCAAGGCCATGATAAACGAGTTCAGGTCATCTACGTCTGTTCGTTCGGCGAGCGATTTGAGCGCCTGGTTACGACTGACCCCGACTCGGGTCTCCTGAAGCATGCGAGAGAACTCGTCACTGAGCTCGCCGGGAACGTTCTGCACCACGCGCCCGAGCGCACCCTCGAAACCCAGGCCGGCCTCGACGCTGATGACGAGAAGGTCGATTACATCAGGGAGGTCGCGCTCCATTGCAGCCTTCCGCTCGTCTACGCGGCGGCTGAGAATCGCCTCGGGTCCCAGCAGACCGAGGAAGAGTGCGCCGAAAGTTGCCACGAGGCGAGTGGTACCCGTGAGCACGCCTTGGACGTACCAGGCAAGAACGATGCCCGCTACAAGCGCGATCACCCTGATCGCGGCCCACGAATTGGCGTCCAACCGGGGCGCCCATCCGGCAATAATCAGCTTCTTGTCGACTCGCGCTCCCCAACCCTGCGGGGTGTAGCGCATTGCAAACCGGCCGACACCCTGAAACATGGGGGCGACAGCGCGTTCGCCAAATCCCTTCTCCAGAACCTCAGCTCGGCTTTCCCGCAGACCCGCCAAGCGACGCGAGGCGCTTGCCCGAGCCTTGATCACGCCGTTCCCGACGAAGATCGCGCTGGCACCTAGGGTGACACCAACGGCCAGCGCGGCAAAAAGAGCTTGATCCATCAGATTTCCACCTTTACGATCCGCGACAGCCAGAAGATACCGACCAGCAGGAGCCCCAAGGCACCGCCGAGAGCAACGAGACCCCAAGTCGAGTCGAGCATCGGCTGCAAATACTCCCGCCTGGTTGTGAACAAGAAGGCAAACAAGAAGAACGGCAGCGAGCCCAAGACAATTGCCGAGACACGCCCCTCGGCGGTCAGCGCTTTCATCTCGCGACGCAGCCGGTTGCGCTGCAACATCGTATCTGCAGCCGTCTGCAGGACCTCGGCCAAGTTGCCGCCGACCTCGCGCTGGATGCTGATCGCCAACACGGCCCAGTCGAAGTCCACAGATTCCATTCGATCGGCAACCTGCTTGAGCGCTGCCACCGGCGATCGGCCGAGGCGGGTTTCGTTCATGGCCCGACCGAATTCGCGAGCAGTAGGTTCGGGGGCCTCTGAAGACACGGCCTCGACCGCCTGGAGCAACGAGTATCCCGAACGTAGGGATGTCGAGAGCAAGTTCAGTGTATCGGGTAACTGGTTCTCGAATCTGGTCTTGTGGCGGGCCGCGATGGTCTGAATCAGTACGACGGCAATTGCCAGCACCACGGCGGCCGCAATTCCCCCCCACAGCGCGCTCTGCTGCAGAACTGTGACTATCAGGCCGGCCACTATCGCAATGCCAACGATTCCGGCGATGGCCTCGCCGGGGCGCAGCGGTAGATTCGCCTGATCTAGCGCCGTTTCGATCTGATTGATGAAGCCGCGGTCGCGGGCAATGTCCTCAGCCCCGCTCACAAAACGCCGCAGTAGCGGGATCCGCGCAAAGCGACCTCGATCCTGGTCTCCCTCAGAGTAGGCGCCGAGACGACCCTGCAGATCCCGCTCGACCGAGGAACTCGGGCTGAAGAGAATCAGAATCAGCAGGAACAGGGCTACTCCGGCGCCAATCGCGGCTGCCAACACAAACAGCGAGAGCGAGCTGCTGGATCCAGAGCTCTGCGCCAGGGCCGGCGCAGCGGTCATACCTAGCAAAGCCACCGCGATGACCGTCGTCAATAGCAAGCGACGCATGATCTACCGACCTGCAAACGGCTCTGGAGCAAACAGCTCGGCGGGCAGATTGATGCCGTAGTCTGCCAGATGCTCGCTGAAGCTTGGCCTGATCCCAGTCGCCTTGAGGCGCCCCTTGTAACGACCGTCCGAATCGACGCCCATCCCGTAGTCGAACAGGAAGAGATCCTGGGTGGTGATCACATCGCCCTCCATGCCGACCACTTCGGTGACCTGGGTTACCCGGCGACTACCGTCGCGCAGCCGATTGAGATGCACGATCAGATCGACGGCTGACGATACCTGTTCACGAATGGCACGCACCGGCAGGTCCATGCCTGCCATCAAGACCATCGTCTCGATGCGAGCCAGGGTGTCCCGCGGCGAGTTGGAGTGCACCGTGGTCAGCGACCCATCATGACCGGTGTTCATTGCCTGGAGCATGTCCAGGGCCTCCCCACCACGAACCTCACCGACGACGATACGGTCAGGTCGCATACGCAGCGTGTTACGGACGAGATCCCGGATCGTAACCCGACCCTGACCCTCGATGTTGGCAGGGCGCCCCTCGAGTGAGAGCACGTGCATCTGGTTGAGCCGGAGCTCGGCCGCATCCTCGACGGTGATGATCCGATCGGTGTCGGGGATGAAGCTCGACAGGACGTTGAGCAGAGTCGTCTTACCAGAACCGGTACCTCCGCTGACAATCACATTGAGGCGCCCATAGACGCAGCGACGCAGAAACCCGGCTACTTGTTCGGACAGTGAACCCATATCGACGAGTTGGTCGGAGGTGAACGGGTCGGCGGAGAATTTGCGGATTGTGAGGAAAGGGCCGCCTATCGCAAGTGGATGGATCACAGCGTTGACACGAGACCCATCCGGGAGACGTGCGTCGACCATCGGAGTCGATTCGTCGATCCGGCGACCGACCTGGCCCACGATCTTCTCGATGATGCGCTCGAGGTGAGTGGCATCAACAAACCGAGTTTCGGACAGGCTGAGCAGGCCCGCCCGCTCGATCCAGACCTGGTGTGGCCCGTTCACCATGACTTCTGTGATGTCCGGATCAGAGAGATACGGATCGATCGGGCCGTATCCGAGAACGTCGTCGGCGATCTCCTGGAGCAAGGCAACCCGATCGGCACGAGCCAGAGGAACCGATTCTTCTTGATCCAGCGCCCACTCGAGCATTTCCATGACCCGAAGCTTGAGCTCGGCATCGCTCATCTGGCGGTCGTAGAGCATAGGACCGAGACCTTCAACCACTTTGTAGTGGAGCTTGCGCCTCAGTTCTTGGACTATCTCTTCGCGGTGACCCTCAACAGTCACCTCAGCGGCCTTGGCCGCCTTGACCCTATCGGCGAGACTCATTGCTCGTCCCCTTTGCTCTGGTTCACAGTCATCTGAACCATCGGCGCTTCGACCCGTCACCTTCAGCATCTTCGACAACATCACTCTCGTCGAGCGCCAGTTGGGCAACGCCGCGCAGGTCGCGGGCGACCCGGCTGCGCGGATAAAGTGTCACAACGGGTTCGCCTTCGTTGACCGCACGCGGGACGAGTTTGTCCGAAGACACTGCGGCCTGCACTTCTAGACCCAGCGAACGTTCCAACTCGCCGATGTCGAGGCGGGCCTTGGAATTCACCCGATTCAATACCAGCTTCATCTTCTCGAACGGGAACTTGATGAGACGCAGCGTGTCCAGCGCCAGCTTGGCGTTCTTGACGGCAGGCAAGTCCATATCCACGACCAGCAGCACAACGTCAGAGCGCTCCAGGATGGACAAGACGGGCTCGTCCAGGAAAGGAGCCGTGTCGATCACGATGTAATCAAACATCCGCTTCAGCATGCCGATCGACTTGACTACGACTTGGGTTGAAACCTCGTCTGCCAGCGAAGGTTCCAGCGGTGCCGACAGCACCCGCATTCCTGATGAATGGCGGGCAAGAAGGCTATCGAGAAGATCCTCATCGAGTTTGTCGATATCGCGAGCGACGTCGACGATCGTGTGTCGTGGATCGATTTGAAGTGATATGCAGACGTCGCCGAACTGCAGATCGGCATCGAGAATCACCACTCGCGACGGGTCACCCCACCCCGCCAGGGTGAGCGCCGTATTCACGGCGGTCATGGTCTTGCCGGCACCACCCTTGGGCGACATGATCGTCACGACCTTGCCGATCTTGCGCTTCTTTGGCCCATCTTCTTCGCGTCTATGGATTTGCTCGATGAGCCCAAAGGCGTCCTCGATCTTCGACGCGGTGAGAGGAACCTCGATTACGTCCTTGATACCGGCGCGCAATGCAGCACGCAGTACGTTGGTGTCGACCGCCTCGGCGACGAGGACCACCGGAAGATCGGCCCTCACATCGAACAGCAACGTCACTTCGACCACGCCCGCCTCGTGGGCGTAGGAGGGACCGGCAACAGTGAGATCGATCGACTCCTCCACCAAGCGGCGCTGGGCATCGCTTATGTTGCGCGCCGTGTGGACCTTGTGACCCTCCAGGAGCGTGCGCGTCGCTTCAACGAACTGGTCGTCGTTGTCGACTATTAGAACTGAATAGGTACCACTATCCGTTGCCAAGAAGGACTCCTGCTTCTTCAAACTGCTCACGAATTCGATCGATCAGGCTGAACAGGTCATCGACGATTATGCCGCGCGAGTCAAATTGTGAGTACACGGTGTCATCGCCACTGGGAATTAGGGAGAGGGCTACGTTGGTGTACTGACGGGCAAACTCGATCTTCTCCGCTTGCTCAGGAGTGACTTCGAGTACCACGATCTGAGGGCCCGCTGGGGTAAGCCCGGTGCCCAACGGGCTCGGCCTGGTGTCCGCTCCCACTGCCAGCACCTCGACGTCTTGCAGCACAGTCTGGGTGAAATCGATTGATCCAGGCAGGGTCTCGGCCAGAGCAGCTACCGGATCGAACGGTTCTTCGCCACCCTCCTCAGCCGGGGGCGCCGCAGTCGGTGGGGTGTCGCTGGGTACGGCGGCCTCGCCGAGCAACAGCTTCCTCAGCTCAGGATCCTCGAGAAGCTCGGTTGATTGAGTCAAGTCGATCGTCGATGATGCCAGCACGTTCACCCTATCGCCGGGCCGAACAAAGCCGCCGACCGTGGCCGCAGCATCCGGCTGGAACGAGATCGCCACCTTGCCCTGAGGAATCGACTCGGAGAGCTTCACATCGGTCAACAGCGCCGGGGGCACAAACATGTCTGCAGTAATCAGCTGGCCTGCACTGATCGGCCCGGCAGCAACGTTTATCGGGTCCAGCACAGATTCGATCCGAGGATTAAGCGCGCATATGTCGACGGGAGCCTCCGAGCCTTCTGCCGGACCGGTACATACGATCTGCGAGCCCTCGAAGGCCACATAGGGCGCAAGCTCTGTCGACTCCTCGATGAAATCGTCGGCTTCCGGCACCGGTGTTCCCGTCTCAATGAGCTGCGTGGCACGGTAAACCACCACTTCTTGCACCTCGGCCCGCGCTTCCTCCTCGACGGTGCTCAGGAACTGCCACACGGCAAAGGTGGCAACCGCCGCCAAGGCCAGCGCAATTATCAGTACGAGAGATCTTTTGCCCATTTCAGTTGGCCCTTCCGGTCTGTTCTGAAATCACCACACGACTGGAGTCAGACAGAGACACCACAAACCGCGGCAATAGACAAGCACTCACATGCTTCGTGTCAAGTACCCTCGGGTTACTTGCGGCCGATTCCCCGCTCTTTGAGCTCCTCGAGGATGGCTTCCAGAGACGCGTCCGCAGCGAAGGTCGGAACCTCTGTGGCTTCGTCTTCACGCTGGAACTCCCTGCGCCTCGGTCTACTACTCGGTGTACGCCGCTGACTGAACGTCGAGCGCTCCTCCCATTCTGGGAGGGCCTGCTTGATTGACAGGCTTACCCGTCGTCTGTCGGCATCGATCTCGGTGACCTTTACCCGTACTTGCTGACCGATAGAAAGTTCCAACTCTGGGCTTTCAACGTGATGCAAGGCAATCTCTGAAACATGGACTAGTCCCTCGACGCCTTCCCCAACTGCAATGAAAGCGCCAAACGGCACCGTCTTGGTGACTTCGCCATCGAGAATCGAGCCGAGATCGGTGTCCCGGATGAACTCCTCCCAGGGGTCTTCCCTGGTCTGTCGGATCGATAGCGAGATACGTTCCCGATTGCGATCGACCTCGAGCACCCGCACCTGGACTTTGTCGCCAACCGCAACTATCTCGCTGGGATGGCTCACGTGCTGCCAAGAGAGCTCCGAGACGTGGACGAGACCGTCCATGCCTCCGAGATCCACGAATGCCCCGAAGTTGACCACCGAGGACACGACCCCGTCGCGCACATCACCGGGTTCGAGGTCGGAGAGGAATGCTTGTCGCTGCTCCGCCTGGGCTTCCTCGAGGTGAGCCCGGCGGGACAGCACCACGTTGTTTCGATTCTTGTCGAGTTCAATGACTTTGGCCTCGATCGTCTCGCCGATGAACGGCGCCAGATCGCGCACTCGCCGCAGATCAACGAGCGACGCTGGGAGGAAACCGCGCAAGCCGATGTCGACAATCAGCCCACCCTTCACCACCTCGATGACCGGTCCGGAAACGGTACCGCCCTCGTTCATGATGGTCTCGATCCGCCCCCAGGCACGCTCGTACTGGGCTCTCTTCTTCGAAAGCACCAAGCGGCCCTGATCGTCTTCCATCTGCAGCACCAATGCTTCTATGGCCTCGCCTTGCTTGACGACTTCTTCAGGATTGATGTGGTTGCGGATGGACAGCTCGTGTAGAGGGATGACACCTTCGGCCTTGTAGCCGATGTCGACCAGCACCTCGTCGGGATCGACCCTCACCACGGTTCCGCCGACGATATCGCCTTCCTTGAATTCGAAGACTGTCCGCTCGATCACAGCAGCAAAATCCTCGGCGCTCAGGTCGTCGGCGATTTCGCCGATGTCGCGGGGAGCAGTAATGGCGGGGCGTTCCCCGACGCTGGACCGCGTCGGCTGTTCGTCGCCGGCTTCTGGACCATCGGCAGGTGCGGCCACTGCGTCCGTAGCACGCGGTTCGGCGGTCACTTCGACATCTGTTGTTTCCTCAGGAGTGGTTTCAGTTGCGACCGGCGGGGATTCGGGCTCTGTTGCCTGAGGCTCTTCGACAGCGGTCTCGTCTGATGGGGCGGTGTCCGGTGTCGCAACCTCAGCGACACCTTCGATTGGGGTAGTGGGGTTATCCGTGCCTTCTCCAGCTTCAGGCTGTGTCGGCTCGGTCGCCGTATCGTCGGCCATGCGTGAACATCAACTCCTTGGGAACATGGATTTGTCACCGAGCGCGCAGAGGCGTCGAGACGGTCGGGATGGTAGCACGGCTTGCGCCAAGTGCACCAAAGCATTTCTGAGTTTGCCACTGTCGACAGGTCGAGCAATCCTCGATTTCGGGCGATACGCAGGTCAATGCTCGCAGTCCGCAAGTGTCTTGCCGGTCACGGCATCGACGCGGAGCGGGACGCTGAGTTCGACGATTCCCTCCATCACCGACCTCGTTAGTTCGCCGACCGCTCCCAGCTCTTCGGTCGGCACCTCTAGAACCAGCTCGTCATGGATCTGTAGCAACATCTCGGCATGCAGTCCAGATTCCCGCAGCCGGCCTTCGAGAATCACCATGGCCTTTTTGATGATGTCGGCGGCAGACCCCTGGATCGGAGCGTTGAGCGCCATCCTCTCCCCCGACTGGCGCGTCCGGAAATTGCCGCTGGCCAGCTCCGGTAGGTATCGCCTTCGACCGAGCAACGTAGTCGTGTAGCCCGACTCCCGTGCCGCTGCAACGATCCCCTGCATGAAATCTCGAACGTCAGGGAAGCGGTCGAAGTAGACGTCGATGTGAGCCTGGGCCTCCTCTCGAGATATCTCGAGCCGCTGCGCCAACCCGTAGGCTTCCATCCCGTAGAGAAGCCCGAAGTTGATCATCTTGGCGCGGCGGCGCTGGGAGGGTTCGACCTCCTCTATCGGGACCCCGTTCACGTTGGCGGCGGTAGCGGCATGAATGTCGAGATCCTGGTTGAAGGCATCAACGAGCCCCCGGTCGCCCGACATGTGAGCCAAGATTCTGAGCTCGATCTGGCTGTAATCGGCGACCAAGAACTCGCAACCGTCGTCGGCAACAAATGCGCGCCGGATCGCCCTTCCCTCCTCCGACCGAACCGGTATGTTCTGCAGATTGGGTTGTTCCTGCGAGAGCCGCCCGGTTGCCGCGGCCATTTGGTTGAAACGGCCCCGCACCCGCCCGTCTGGCCCGATCAAGGGCAGCAGCGCGTCCACATATGTAGAGCGGAGTTTCTCCAACTCGCGAAAGGTCAGCAGGTCATCGACGATCGGATGTTCGTCCCGCAGCTTGGCCAGAACCGAAGCATCCGTCGATGGTGCTCCCTTGGGAGTCTTCTTGAGAATGGGAAGTTCGAGCCTGTCATAGAGTATCTCACGCAATTGCAGCGTCGAGTTGACGTTGAAAGGCCCTCCGGCAGCCGCGTGGATTGCAGCCTCGAGTTTGCCGAGACGGCTCCGCAATTCGTCGCCGAAGTCCTCGAGGAACTTCCGATCGACGCCGATGCCGGTCTGCTCCATCCTCGCCAGGATCGGTACGAGTGGCAGCTCGATGGACTGGAAGAGCTCGAGCTCCCCGCGGGCCTCCAGCTGAGTTCGCAGCGAATCCACCAGAGCTCGAACCGCGACCGCCCGGCGACCCAGCCCGTCTAGATCGGGACCCGTCGAGCCAGCGAAGTCGAACGATCCCTGGATGTCCCCGTGATCCGCCTCCTCGGTAGCCGCCACCGAGATCCCCAACTCACGGTAGGCCAAATCCTCCAGTTCTGGCGTGCGCTGGCCCGGATTGATCAGATAAGCGGCCAGGGCAGTATCGAAGTGCAGAGGAGGCGGTTCCAGATCGGCCTCTAGGAAAGCCCGAAGCAGGGCCTTGGCGTCATGAGCCACGACGCCCTCTCCGGTGTGCATAGCACCCGCAAGTGCACCGAGATGTCGCTCCGGCACAAACACCGCCTGCTCATTAGAAACCGCGGTTATCACCCCTTGGAGGCCGCCACTGTCCCAGACAGGCTCGATTGCGATAACACCGCTCACCGCTGCGCGAGCGGCCTCTGGAGAAGACACGGTCGTGACCTCGACGTCTTGCGCCGTGGCTGCCTCGGAGTGATAGCCACCCAGGTCGGTGAGACGATCCCACACATCGCGGAACGCCAACCCTTCGAACACGGCCCTTACCTCATCTCGCTCCCACTCCTGGAGAAGAAAAGAGTCGAGGTCGACTCCTTCGGGAGCCTCGGCCACCGGCACGTCGGAGTACATCTCCATCAGCTCCCGGTTGAGAAAAACCTGTTCGCGATGCGTTTCGAGGTTCTCCCGCAACCTGGGCGTCTGTTCGTCGAGGTGGGCGTATATGCCATCGAGGCTTCCGTACTCGGTGATGAGACGGGAAGCGGTCTTCTCCCCGACTCCGGGTACGCCGGGCAGGTTGTCGGACGTATCGCCGCGCAATGCGGCGTAGTCGCGGTATTGCTGAGGTGTTATGCCGTATTTCTCCGTGATCCACCGCGGTGACGCCGTCACAACGTCGGATATGCCGCGCCGGGTGTAGAGAACAGTTACATCCTTGCCCACCAGCTGGAAACTGTCGCGGTCTCCTGTGACCACGAATACCTGCCACGACTCGGCGAGCGCCTTCGCGGTGACGGTGGCGATGACGTCGTCTGCCTCATACCCCGGTGATGTCAGCTGGCGTATGCGAAGCACATCGAGCACTTCACGAATCAGCGGTAGCTGGCTGGCGAAGATGTCCGGCGGCGCATCGCGTTGCGCCTTGTACTCGGGATACTTCTCCTTGCGTAGGTTGGGCCCACGCACATCCCACGCCACTGCGATTGCGTCTGGCTGCTCTTCGCGCAACAACCTGATCAACATGTTGGTGAACCCGAGGACGGCGTTGGTTACCTGGCCGGCGGGCGTCGCCAGATCGGAGGGAAGGGCATAGAAAGCGCGGTAGGCAAGTGAATGTCCGTCGAGCAGGGCGAGCTTTGGCATGCCCCGATCGTAACGCGCCGCAGCGAAATCGTTCTCGGCAGCTACTTGACCAGAGCCACCGGATTGCCCTCGATCCGTGCCGACCATGTGGTGGTGTCATTGGCCCCACCCGGATAGCTGACCTCGATGGTCCACCAGCAGTCTGTGGTGCAGGTGTACCCAGAATCGATCTGGATGCGAATCTGCATGTGATGATCGTTGAATGATGTCGAGTAGTTGACATCGCAAGGTGCCGGCGGACCCGAGCGGCCATCTGTAGCGCTCCATGTGCACAGCGGTAGCGAACCGTCGGGCATGTAGATCTCGACTCCGTTGTTGCCCGAATCCGGGTCCCACAGCTCGATGACTAGCTCCTTGCCGGCGTGCACCGGATAGACCTCAGCGAGGTTGAACGTGGATGTATCGCCATCGGAGTTCACGTAGACAGCCATGTCGCCCAGTCCGTAGAACCGCGGCTGGTCGACACCACTCACCGATCAGCGGAGTGAGAACCGGTTCAATCCGCGGTGATCGCTTCCCCCGGGGTCATCGATCACCACACGCAACGGGTACACGCCGGCATCTGCCGTTCCCAGGCTGCAGACTGAGTCCCACAGGCTGGCAACATCGCCGGCAAGGCCCTCCTCGACGTCTTCCCACGTGAAGAAACC
Source organism: Acidimicrobiia bacterium (assembly GCA_029287195.1). Taxonomy (GTDB): domain Bacteria; phylum Actinomycetota; class Acidimicrobiia; order Spongiisociales; family UBA5794; genus JAAETI01. Next base: position 12,263 of record JARFRN010000127.1, read on the forward strand.
GTCGGGTGATCCGCCGGCCGGAGATCGTCGTCGGGATCTGCGATCCAGTCGTCGCCACCGCGGGAGCCCACGTCACCATCGCCATCGAAATCGGCAAAGGTATCTTGCGGCGGCATGGCCACGTGGCATAACACGCATTGTCCGCGGTTGCCCGGCTTCTGTCGACATGCTTGGTCGCCGGAATGACCTAGTCATGTAGCTTGGCGAGCAGGCGCTGTCTCTTCGCTTCGAGACGCTCCCGCTGGGAGCGTAGATTGCTGAGGTGACGCTCAAACCGATCGACATCACCGGCCGTCTCCCGAGCGTCGGCTCGGTCCAGCGGATTGCCCGAGACCGCAGCGTCCCGCTGGGCGTCATCGTTCAGATGCTGGTGATAGATCAACTCCTCGTGGGCGAGACGCTCCGCCTCTTGGAGCGCCTTGATCTCGTCACCGATCTGAAACAGCTTTCGCTCACTTCGCTTCATGCGCACCGGAGTCTACGATGCCCTTTCCCTAAGATGGGGAGAAGGCCGGGATGGCGAAATGGAAGACGCGACGGACTCAAAATCCGTTGGGCGAAAGCCCGTGGGGGTTCGAGTCCCCCTCCCGGTACGAACCCTAGCCGACAACACCAGCACCCCTCAGGTTGCGGCTCGCCTACTGCAAGCCAAAACGCACTCCGCCCTGAGCACCGAACGCGGGGCATGTTCGAGTCCCCCACCCGTACAACTCGTGTCAGAGTTCAACTGCCTTGCCATCCACAACAGCCATCACATGCTGACACGGAAGCGTCCGGCGTAGCGAGTGACCCATAGGCATAGTCGATCATCGGGTACCGGACCGCTGTGGGACGTCAGATCGCGGATCGTCAAATGCGAGCCTGCCACATAGGTTCCTGCAAGAAAGCCGATTGAACCCGCCGCCCCGACCAAGAGCACCAAGAAGAGGATGAGGTCCCGGGGCGGTGCCAAGCTCGGCACGAAGGCAAACGCCGTCAGCGTGATGATGAGCCGACCCCGGCGCCGGCGGCGAGCCACGGCAACACGACCTGCGGCGTCCAGCAATTCGGCCGCGCGCTTGCACTCTGTCAGGGTGCGAGTCTCGGCAAGGAGCATCGACTCCACCCGTACCGCCACAGACTTCGGCTCGTTCTTGACCAGCACCCAATGACAAGGCTCCAGAAGCTCGATCCGTAGCCGTTAGATACCCACCCGTTGCTCTCTTGTCTCCACGCCGGCATCCCGCCCAACGTATCAGAATGCTTCACCCATGGGCTCGGAAAAGAGATCGACCCACTTAGTCATGTCGGCACGAACGGCCAGGGCGATGCGCCGCTCTCACCCGCTCGGAGCGTCGCTACGATCTCAGCCGCCCAAGCCTCGATCTCGCCCCAGTCGCGGAAATCGCCACCCTCGGCGCGCACTGCACGGATGATCGCCTTTTCAGCGAAAGTCAACTTGTCCCGATCTAGTGCACCGGCGAACACTCGATGATCGGCGGCTTTCGTCATCTGGATGATGCCGTCGACGTTGACGGCCTCATCATCTTGTGGCTTGAGCGGATCTCCCAGCGGGCCACTGGAAAACAACCAGACCGGCATCTCCGCCAGCGCCGCCTCGTTGCGATCAACCAGCGCCCGGGCCGCCTTCAGCCAGTGGCCTGCATACACCCCGCTACCAATCACAGCCGCCGCATACGGGTCCACCGTGGTCACCTCAGCCGCATCAACGACCGCGACCTCCAGCCCGGCCTGCTCGAGCGTCCGCCCGATAGCGTCTGCAATTTCCGCCGTTGCGCCGTGCTTCGATGCAACTGCGACGAGAACTTTCATCACGCTCCTCTTGCGTGGAGCGTAGCGGGTGCAATGGATGGCGGTTGCTCTGGGACGATCCAACAGGCGACACTTGCGGCGGCGGGGCTGTCGGCCCAACGGTGTGTGGTGCGTTCAACCGGAAATCGGCCGACCAGCCCTACCGCCGTTGTTTGCCGTGCCGCGCTGGAAGGTTGCGGACCCGGCTCCTACGATTTTGGGGCACCGCCTCCGAGTTGGCCAGGCTCAATAGCGCACCATCCGTCATGCCTAGTCAATTGCGCCGCATCACCGCGGCGAAACTCTCGACCGCAGTTCGCAAGGAATCTGCCGCCGCTACGGTATCGGCTGCATCGATTACCCGGCGCACGAGCGCAGTACCAACAATCACTCCATCTGCGACCGATGCGGCGGCTTGCGCCTGCTCAGGGGTCGAGATCCCAACTCCGGCCACAACAGGAACCTCGGACTGCTGTCGCACCCGGGCGACGAGCGCGGCGATGTGTGTCGACGCCGCGGCCCGGGCACCGGTGACACCCAGGTCGGCGATGCCGTAGACAAATGGTGGCTCCGCAGCAAGCACGCGTTTCAGCCTGGCGTCGGTCGTGGTTGGGGCGACAAAGAGCACCAGCCCGAGCCCACGGCTGCGGAATGCGCCCGCGAATTCGCCGGCCTCGTCGACGGGTAGGTCGGCGATGATCACGCCGCTCCCCCCGGCGGCCGCCACTCGGTCGGCAAAGGATTCCACGCCCATCCGCAATACCGGGTTGACGTAGGTCATCACGACGGCCGGTTTGCCGGTCGACTCAACAACGGCACGCAGGATATCGAGGCCTACCTCGACTCCCGACCCGGCCGACAGCGCCCGCTCCCCAGCAGCCTGGATGACCGGCCCGTCCATTAGAGGATCGGCGTAGGGAATCCCCACTTCGAAACCATCGGCGCCCGCCTCCGCCATTGTCGTGAAGAGACTCACAGAGTCCGCCGGGGTCGGCAGACCCGCCGTCATGTAGGGGAGCAATGCCGATCTCTTCTCGTCACGGCACCGCCGAAAGAGCTCTGCAAGCTTTTCACTCATGAGTGTTCCACGATCTGCTCCACGTCCTTGTCGCCGCGACCGGAGAGATTGAGCACGACGACCTTGCCCCGTAGCGATCGGGCCTCCTTGGTGATCCAGGCCAGTCCGTGTGCGGATTCGAGCGCTGGAATTATTCCTTCCGTTGATGCGAGTAGGTGAACGGCCTCCAGCGCCTCTTCGTCTGTTACCGATTCGTATCGCACCAGAGCGGCGTCTTTGAAGTAAGCGTGCTCTGGTCCGACCCCCGGATAGTCCAAGCCGGCGGAGATCGAGTGGGCCTCGAGAATCTGCCCTTGATCGTCCTGGAGTAGATAGGTCATCGAACCGTGAATCACCCCCGGAGAGCCGGCGACCAGCGAAGCTCCATGCTGACCGGAATCCAAGCCGTATCCGGCAGCTTCGATTCCGACGAGGTCGATGTCGGATCCCACATAGGGGTAGAAGATGCCCATCGCATTTGAACCACCGCCCACACACGCAACGATCACATCCGGCTTGGGGTGCTCGGGGGCCGAACCGTCCATCTGAGTCTGCAATTCTTCTCCGATTACCTTCTGCAACTCCCGCACCATCCACGGGAACGGGTGAGGCCCAACAACGGATCCAATGATGTAATGGGTCCCATCGACAGTTGCCACCCAATCGCGCATGGCTGCGGATACCGCATCCTTCAACGTGCCCGCCCCCGAGGTCACGGGCCGCACCTCTGTGCCGAGCATTCGCATCCGATGCACATTGAGTGCCTGCCGCTCGATGTCCTTCTCTCCCATGTACACAACACATTCCTGACCGAGAAGAGCGCACGCAGTCGCAGTGGCAACACCATGCTGACCGGCTCCGGTTTCTGCGATGACTCGTGACTTGCCCATACGCTTGGTGAGCAGGGCCTGGCCCATCGTGTTATTGATCTTGTGTGCCCCCGTATGGGCCAGATCTTCGCGCTTGAGGTAGAGCTCGATCCCGTATTGCGCGGACAGCCGGGCGGCACGGTAGACGGGGGTGGGCCTACCCACGAAGTCACGCAGCAGGGAATCCAACTCGGCGTGGAAACTCGGATCGGCCCATGCCTTGGTGAACTCGGCTTCGAGCTCTTCGAGCGCCGGCATCAATGTTTCCGGAGCAAACTGCCCGCCGAACTGAGCGAACCGTCCTTGTGTGTCTGGTCTATCGAGTCTCACGTTTGCTTTGCCTTCTGTATGAAGGCCGCAACCATACCCGGATCCTTATGCCCCGGAGCCCGCTCGAGACGACTCGAGGCGTCTACCCCCCATGGAGCGATCGTCGCCACTGCCGCAGCTACGTTGTCCGGGCCGAGTCCTCCGGCCATAACGAAGCGCCCGCTCAGCGATTTCGCGATTTCCCAATCGAACACCCGCCCGGTGCCGCCCAGCGCCCTATCCGACTGCGTATCGAGCAGCGGGATACCCGGGATGACAGAGAAATCGAGACCAAGCGCGGCTCGCTGCGGGTTCAGCACCAGATAACCACGTGCAAGCGCGGCTGCCGCCAGATCGGAGGCCAGCCGTCCGTACGGTTGCACGCCATCGATGCCGGATCCCTCGAGAAACTCGAGTGTCGGGCCGGGTTCGGCATCCATTGTGAGCAGCATGGTATGAATCGGCACTCCCTGCGCCAGAGCGGCCGCCCGCTCCAACGGTACGTAGCGAGGCGACGTCTCGATGTTGACGAAACCGATCGCATCTGCCCCGGCGTCGACCGCGACTGCCACATCCTCATGCGTCGTCAATCCGCAAACCTTCACCCAGGTCATGTCGCCGCCGAACGCAGCCGCCGGATCAACGTGGCCGGATCCGCTGCCCGTACCAAGGCTTCACCTACGAGGACGGCGTCGTACCCGGCGGCCGCCATTCGACTCGCTCCTTCAAGAGTCGATACGCCGCTCTCAGCAACGAGCACACTGGAAGTAGGCAATTGTGTGCTAACCCGCTCGGCTACTGCGAGATCCGTCTCGAAGGTCTGGAGGTTGCGGTTATTGATGCCTATGAGATCTGCCCCGAGATCTACTGCGATCTGCGCTTCAGACTCGTCGTGCGCCTCTACGAGCGCGGCGATACCAACTTCCCGGGCTACCGTCAGAAAGGATTCGAGTTCGGCGGTCTCCAGCGCTGCAACGATAAGAAGCACAGCATCCGCCCCGATAGCGCGCGACTGCACTATCTGCCGCTCGTCGACGATGAAATCCTTGCGGAGGATGGGTAGATCCACTGCCGCCCGCACCGCGGCGAGATCGGCAATCGAGCCGGAGAAGTAGTCAGGCTCGGTCAACACCGAGATCGCGGCCGCACCACCGTTTACGTAGGCCACAGCCTGCGCCGCCGCATCTAGATCCATGCCCAGTGGACCTGCCGACGGCGACCGCCGTTTGAACTCGGCGATCACCTGCAATCCCGGTCGGGTCAGCGCTTCCGCGAAATTGCACAATACCGGGCCCGAATTCGGCTGGACGACTCCATCGATCTCTAGACGCCGCCGCGTCGCCGCGATTATCTCGTTCAGCATGAGCCTCACTCACTGCGAGGGCCGCATAGTAAGGCTCCGGCGGTACTTCGGACACACTCACGGTGCCGCCAAGCTCCGGACGTATTCGACGAGACTGTCGACTTGCTCAGGTTGCAGCCGGCTGAACCCGGGCATGTTGCCGGGCCCTACCGTGATCACACCGGCAATCTGTTCATCTGTCAGGTTGAGATCGGTATTGGAACCTGCTCCGATCTCGTTCCCTATGCCGCCGCTGCCGTCAACTCCGTGGCAGGCCGCACAGGAACGGTCGTACAGCTCTTTGCCGAACAGATTCTCATCTCCCGTGCCACAACCGGCCAGAAGCGTGACGGAGATAACGAGCCACCACAACCAACAGCGCATCGGCGAGAATCTAGTGGCGAATGCGATAAGTGCCCTCCTCTAGCTCGAGCCCGGCGCGCGGGGCAGCTGCACCGTCACGACCGTGCCCTCACCCAAAGAGCTGGCGACGGTGACCTCGCCCCCCAATGCCGCGGTGAGCTCCCTGACGATCGTCAGGCCAAGCCCGCTTCCCTCGGGCCTAACCGGGCGATAGCGCTGCGCTACGTAGAGACGTTCGAAAACACGGGGCAGGTCTTCCGGATCGATACCCGGCCCGGTGTCGGCAACGGTGAGAATGACTTGGTCCGATGTCCCAGAGAGACCGACGGTCACCTTGCCGCCCTCCGGGGTATAGCGCAAAGCATTCGTCAAGAGGTTGCCCATGATCTGTCCGACACGGTCGGGATCGATCATGACCGTCCCGACCTCATCGATCTCGTCAATGAGGTTGATGTGCAAGTGCTCGGCCCGTACCCGGTGACCGTCGACCAACTCCCCGAGATGGGCGGCCAATTCAACAGCCTCGGGGCGCAGCGTGAACTCCCGTGCCTCGAGCCTGGCTAGCAGCGTCAGATCATCTATCAGTCGGCTCAGACGATCAGTCTGCCGACGTAGCACGCCGGAGACACGCGCCAGTTCGGCCTCTTCGATTTGGCCGGTATCCAGGGCTTCGGCGTAGCCCCGTAGCGTGGTCAGCGGTGTGCGCAAATCATGGCCCACGCTCATGAGGAAGTCGCGCTCGCGGCGACGGGACTCCTCCAACTGGTCCGCCATATCGTTGAATGCCGACCCCAACCTGGAAACATCATCGGACCCATCCGTTGGCGCCCTGACCGAGAAATCACCGCCGGCGAAGGTGCGGCTCGCGGCCTCCAGCCGTTGTAGCCGTCGTGACAGAAAGCCGGCAGTCCAGTTTGCGAGAACGATCGCCAGTATCGCCCCGATGCCCAGGGAGAAGAGCAGGGGACGCGCCAGAATGTTGGTCGCCAACAGCGGCTCGGAGCGACCGATTGCGACAAACAGCACGGCTTCGCCCCGTTGCCGGAGGGGAATGGCTCTCACGTAGGCCAGAACGGGTTCACCATCAACCTCCGTTTCGGTTATTCGATCCACCTCCGCGTTGTTGCCCAGGCTGTCCAGGAGTGGGGTGTCGGGAAGGTCGGCGAGGCCTCCCCGCGATAGGGCCTGATCCGTGACCTTGGCCTCTACGTAGTCGTGGCCGCCGATGCTACGGGCGATGTCGAGGGCGCGAGCAACCGGGACCGGGTCCGTCCCCTCGGTCGCTGATAGAACTCCGCGAAGCGCCCCTTGCACGAGATTGGCGGTGGCCTCTGCTTGCCGCAGCAGTTCCGCTTCGCTCTCCTGAACGAGTTGGCGCTGGATGGTGGCCCCCGCCACCAAGCCGGCCATGAGCGTCAGTGCAGCAACGGCAAGGGCGCTCCACAGAATTTGCCTTCGCACTTCAGCCCTCGACCCGGTAGCCAACGCCCCACACGGTTTCGATCGGGATCCCGGCCAGCTTCCTGCGGAGTTGACGGACGTGAACATCCACAGTGCGCGTTTCCCCGAAGTAGTCGTATCCCCAGACGGCTTCGAGGATTTGGCTGCGTGACAGCACCAGGCCGCGATGAGATGCGAGGTACCAGAGCAGATCGAACTCGCGAGCAGTCGGACGCACGACTTCTCCCTCGGGAGACGTGATCTGCCTGCGCCCGCTGTCAATGACGAAGCCGCTCACGTCGATGCTCTGCACACTTATTGGACGTTCTTCGCTGCGGCGAAGCACTGCCTTTACGCGCGCCACCAGCTCCCGCGGGGAGAATGGCTTGGTCACGTAGTCGTCCGCCCCAATCTCCAACCCCACGATCTTGTCCACTTCAGAGTCACGCGCCGTCAGCATGATGATCGGTATGTCCGAGTCGCTACGGATGCGCCGACAGACCTCTATGCCGTCCATTCCCGGTAGGCCGATGTCGAGCAAGGCAGCCCGTACGTCACCCTGCCGCAGTCGCTCGAGACCTTGCTCTCCTGTATTCCTGTGGACCAGCCTGAAACCCTCGCGCTCGAAATAGAGCCGCAGCAAGTCGGCGATCTCTTCCTCGTCTTCTATGAGCAGGATGGTGCCGCTGGCGCCCAAATCATCACCTCCGCACCAATGCAGTATCGGCTGAGGATGTTCGAGGACTGTAAGAGAATCGGCAACGGCCGGCGAAGGTCACTTGCGGAGCGGAAGTGGCGCCACTGTGGCTTCACCGGATTCCGTCGCAACTCTGAACCCGTCCTTCACCTCGCGCCGCACCATCCCGAGCCCAACCGGTGCCTTCAGAAGATCCGACCACGCTGTGGATGTAGCGGCACCAACGACCTTGCCCTGATAAGTCAGTGATTCTCCAGGATACGGAGTAGCCGAGCCGGCGAATACCAGGCCTTTGATTCTCCGATTCACCCGACCGCGGGAATCGATGCGGGCCACGAGCTCTTGGCCCAGGTAGCAGCCTTTGGCAAAGTCGACTGCAGTGGACACATCCAATGCCTCCTGCGGGATCGTGGCGTCGTCCAGGTCGATGCCGCTCACCGCCTCACCCTCAGCGATTCGGATGGCCTCGGCGGCAGCCGGGGTCATCTCGTCTGCGACCGGCCGGCGGCCTACGACGACGAATCGCGGGAGCGGAGAACGCTGCATCGGATAGGCAACCGCCAACTCAGCACCGTCGGCATTGGCCTGCTCTGCGACCCGGCCGGCGCCCGGGCCCCAGATGTCGTAAATGGGTTTTGCCTCCAGTGCGAGCTCGATATCGACCCTGATCCTGAAGCGGGCTAGATCCGCCGCAACGGCATCAGTACGGCCGGCATCTCCTAAAAGGGCAACTCGGTCGTTCTGGCGGATCACCCACAGGACCGCCCTCAACTTGCCGTTGGGTGCAAGCAGCAGCGAACGGGCTCCGCGGCCCGCTGGGAGAGCCGCAATGTTCTGGCTGAGCAATCCGTCGAGGAATGTAACCGCATCGGGCCCGCCCACCCAGACCAGCCCGGTTCTGCCGGCTACCCAGCCCGCAGCGCGACGGATCGCCGCTTCCTCAGACATGGTGGGCGGCCTCGACTGCGGCCAGCACTGCGGCCGCTTTGTTCATACACTCCTCATATTCGGCAGTCGGTTGACTGTCGGCCACCACCCCGGCGCCGGCTTGCACCCACGCCTTGCCGCCGGCTGCGACCATCGTGCGCAGTGCGATTGCCGTATCCAGGTTCCCGGAGAAGTCGATGTAGCCCACCGCCCCGGCGTACGGTCCCCGCGCGGTCGGCTCTAGCTCGTCGATTATCTCCATGGCACGGACCTTTGGCGCCCCCGAGACCGTCCCGTGCGGGAAGGTAGCTCGCAGCACGTCCACCGGTCCCACTTCAGGGCGGAGACGACCGGAGACACCGGACACAATGTGCATCACATGTGAATAGCGTTCGATCACCATTAGATCCTCGACCTGCACCGAGCCGAACTTGCAGACACGCCCAAGGTCGTTTCTGGCGAGATCGATGAGCATCACATGCTCGGCGCGCTCTTTTGGATCTGCCAGCAGGTCGGCTTCCAGAGCCTCATCCTCCGTAACGGTGCGACCCCGCGGCCGGGTGCCTGCGATCGGCCGGCTGGTTACAACGCCCCGCCTGGCGCGCACCATCAACTCTGGTGAGGAACCAACGACGGCGACGTCCTCATGCCTGACGAAGAACATGAAGGGAGATGGGTTGACCAACCGCAACGAACGATAGACGAGGAAAGGATCGACATCGAGGTCTACCTCGAGGCGGATTGACGGCACTATTTGGAACGCGTCGCCATGCCTGATGTAGTCCTTGGCGGCGTACACGGCGGCCTCGAATTCCGCCTGGGTCATGTTGGCGATCGCGCGAGGACGAGCGGCAAATGATGGACGGGTTTTTGGCGAGTACTCCGCCGGTGCGCCCAAGGCTGCGGCGGCTTCCTGCAAGTCGCCCACCGCAAGGTCGTAGGCCTCCCCCGCATCGCCATCAACAAACACGTTCCGAATCAGATGCACCGTCTCTCGGAAGCGATCAACTGCGGCCAGCAACCCAAAGAAGTGCCACACCATCTCGGGAAGCAACCGATCGTCGACCGGGCGGTTCGGCAGGTGTTCGATGTGGCGTACAGCGTCGTATGCGAGGTAACCGACCGCACCCGAGTGAAGCGGTGGATGGTTGTCGCTGTAACCCAGTTCTTCCTCAGATGGCACCGTCAGACTCCCGACGACCTGCTCGAGAACCTCGAGCGGATCTCCGACCGGCGTCGGGTGCTGCCGACCCTGAACACTGGTCATCCCGTCCCTAGAGATGAGAGTGAACAGCGGCCGACCACCGACAAACGACCAACGTGCCCACCGCTCCCCTCCCTCAACCGATTCTAGAAGGAAGCCGGCCTGCTCGCCGATCAGCTTCTCGAACACCGAAACCGCGGTCTCACGATCGCCGAGCACCTCGATCGAAACGGGCACGACCGCATACGATCGGGCTAACTCGATGAATCGGTCACGGGAAATGTCGGGTTGCATGCCGAGAGGTTAGACCCGGTCGGGAGACTCGCTGTATGCACACCGCGGTCCAGGTGGAACCCCTGTGCGAGTCCTGTTACACCTCCGCAAGGCCCTCCAGACCGAATCTCACGAGCATTTCGGAGAACCACCGATTCAGGTCGGTGATTTGCCCGGTGATCATGAGGAAGCCGAATCCGGCGAGAAGCAGCCCCGATACGACGCTGATCGGAGTGAGAAAACGCTTGATCCCGTTGAAGACCGAGTACGCCTTGGCGAGTAGCAGCGCCGACAGCAGGAACGGAATGCCCAGGCCAAGCGAGTAGAAGCCGAGGACGAGCATACCCCTTCCCATGGTCTCGGCATCGGAGCCAAGAGCAATTGCTGCAGTCAAGAAGGGACCGATGCACGGCGTCCAGCCGAAGGCAAAAGCCATGCCCATCACAGGCGGGGCAAACACGCCAAACCGGCTTGGGCGAACGTCTTTGCGCCGGTCCTTCATCACCGGGAGCAGGAAATCTGGAGTCCACACTGCGGTAACGGCAATGAAAATGCCCATGAAGACGATGACCCACCCCGCCACTTTGGTGAACGCATCGCCCTGAAGCAGGCGACCCAACGACGAAGCTGCACCCCCGAACAAGACGACGAAGACGAGAGTGAAGCCGAGCACAAAGAGCAGAGTGGCTCTGGTGATTCTCCACATCGAGACGTCGCCCTCGGCGATTTCCCGAGTCGAGTATCCGGACATAAGGCTCAGATAGCCGGGGAGTAGTGGCAGCACGCACGGCGATAAGAAGGATGCGGCGCCGGCAAACACAGCGGCGATCAGTGTCGTGTCTGCCACGAAATCCTCCTGTTTGCTACGGCCTCGGTGGTCAACGTGGCTCTGATCGCATTTGTTCCCGCATCCATCAGGCGTCCAAGCAGGTTAACCTCAGGCCGCCAAATGCATTCTCCACACACTCGAGACCAATGATGACGACACTGACCGAGTTCACGATTCGCGACCGGCGCGTGCTCACGTTGATGATGTTCGTCGCGTTGGTCGTTGGCTACGGCGCCAGTCAACTGAGCCACACCCTGCCGTTCGCCAGAGTTGCGCTCGGTTTGACCGAGGGTGGCATGAACTGGGTCTTCGCAGTTACCAGAGTCGTGTCCCTGCTTGGACTGCTGTTCATGGTATTTGCAGACCGGCGAGGGCGTCGGTTGCCGTTCATCGTCGCGTTCACTCTGATGCCGCTGGCCAACCTGGCTACTGCGCTCGCCCCCGATCCTGTCAGCTTCACCGCTGCCCAATCGCTCGCCCGGGTCGCTGTGATCGCGGTCGCCGGGCTTGCCATCGTCATCCTTGCCGAGGAGTTGTCACCGCGGGTCCGAGCTCTGGGAATCGGGCTGTATGCGCTGGCCGGGGCGGCCGGGTCGGGCATTGGTTTGATACTTCTCCCGATCGCCGACGGTTCGGAAACGTCGTATCGCATCCTGTTTGCGCTGACCGGAATTGGTCTCTTGGCGATTCCACTACTTGCCCGTTTCTTGAAAGAGAGCCGGGCTTACGTTCAGTACGAGCGCACGGTCACATTTCGCACTGCCCTCAAAGCCGGGCTGGGGCGTCACTTCTGGCCTCTGGCCGCCATCGCCTTCCTCATTGCAGCTTTCTCTTCACCAGCTACCGCCTTTGTGATGGAGCGACTGGTCGATGATCTCCAGTGGGACACTGCACCTGCCCGTTTCCTTCTCATGGTGTTCAGCGGTCTAGGCACTGCGGGCGTGCTGATCGGGGGGCGAATGGCAGACTTGGTAGGTCGTAAACGGACAACTATCACCGCCATGCTCGCCGGCCTCATCGGCGGCGTAGCGTTCTACACCCAGAACACCGGGTGGGTGCTGGCGCCGGCGATCTTCCTCGCCACGATGGGCCTCGGCATGCTGACCCCGGCGCTCGGTGCGCACCGCTCGGAGCTCTTCCCGACGCGGGTCAGGGCGACTGCCGCCGGCTGGATAACAAATGTGGCAATCGGAGGGAGCATTGCCGGCTTTGTGATCGGTGCGTTCATCGTGGATGAAGTCGGCCTGTCGACCACCATCACCGCTCTCGCCGGAGGCCTCATCGTCGCAATGCTGCTCGTCACACGCCTGCCGGAGACCCGGGGGATGGATCTGCTGCGGTCGAAAGCCAGCCGGTCAGGTGCCACCACGCCAGGGACCCAAACCGGACAGCCATCATCGCGACCAGCGACCACCACACCCCCGGCAATCCCCAAGACTGCAGCTGCACGACCACCAGCACCGCGGCAGTAGCCAACGACGAAGCCACCGTCGACGCGGCCAGGAAGGCAAAGCGCGACGCCCCGATGGCAATCCCATCCCAGACAAACACGACAGCGTTGAGCGGCTGCATGAGCACGATGAACGGGTACACGGACTCGACTTGCCGGATGACGTCGAGATCGTTACTGAAGAGAGCGGGCAGGAAGGACCCACCCGCCGCCATGGCGACCAACAGAGCTAATCCGCTGACGAGACCCCAGCCCAGCAGCCGATGCGAGTAAGCGCGCGCCAAGTCGCGCCGCTCGGTCAGGTGCAATCCGATGAGGGCTTGGGCAGAAATCGCCAGCGCATCCACGACGAGCGCGAGGAATATCCACAGCTGGACGGCGACTTGGTGGGCGGCAACCACCTCCTCGCCCTGTCTGGTAGCCACTGCAGTTGCCAACGTGAATGCCGCGAGCAGCGACCCACTTCTTATGATCAGTGCTCGACCCGCCCCTACCAGCGGGCCAAGCGACCGCTTCCCGGGCCATGCCCACTGCAAAGCGAGCTGATCGCGCCTTCCGACGAACAAGAACACGAATACTGCGGCCCCGATCCACTGCGCCAGCATTGTCGCCCAGGCTGCGCCGGCAAGGCCCCAGTCGAGCCCGAAGATGAGAATCGGGTCGAGAATCAGATTTGCTCCTGAGATACCGAGGACCACCCACAGTGGTGTTCTGGTGTCTTGATGCCCACGGAATACGCCGTGGGCCACCGTGGCGACGAGCAGTGCCGGCATCCCGAGCGCCCGTATCCGGAGGTACAACGCGGCTGACGAGAGCAACTCGGAATCGGCCCCCATGAGGCCGAGCAACGGCTCGGCGGCGATCTGTAGTAGAGCGGTTGAGCCAACTCCAAGCAAAAATCCAAGCCCAAGCGCGGCGCCGGCAATGCGACCGGCTTCGGCAGTGTCACCGCGGGCAACAGCACCTGCCACCAGAGGAGTCGTCCCGTAGGCGAGGAAGTTGAACATGAAGAACGCAATCGAGAACACTGCCGTCGCCACCCCGAGCCCGCCCAGAGCCGTCGAGCCCAGTTGCCCGACGAACGCAGTGTCGATGAGTGAAACTAGAGGGTCGGCTGCGAGAGTCCCCAGTGCCGGAAGGGCCAGACGAAATATGTCCCGGTCGAGAGCACGACCGATTGTCGACATCACGTGGTGATCCGCGGCTGTGTCGTCTTGGGTTCGAAGGGACAACGATCTCGCAGCGGGCAGTCCCAGCAGCGAGGCTTGCGGGCATCACAGGTGTCACGACCGAACTGGATGAAGCGCATGGATATCCCCGCCCAGGTTTGCTTCAGATAGAGCTCCTTTAGATCCCGTTCGATCTTGACAGGATCCGAGTTGGCCGTGAGCCCCAGCCTTTGTGCCACACGCTTGACATGAGTGTCGACTGCAATGGCCGGATCACCCCATGCCTCCGCAAGCACAACACTTGCCGTCTTCCGGCCAACGCCGGGGAGGCTGACCAGGTCGTCAAAGTCTCGGGGCACTTCACCGCCGAATCTGTCGACGACGCCGACAGCCAGCGCCAGTAGCGACTTCGCCTTCTGCCGGTAGTAGCCGGTGGAGTACACGACCTCCTCTAGCTCGTCCGCGCTCGCTGTCGCCAGGTCCTCGGGAAGCGGCCACCTGGCAAAGAGCACGGGAGTCACCCGGTTGACATTGTCATCGGTCGTCTGAGCAGAAAGCACCGTTGCGACGAGCAGCTGCCACGGATCGGTGTACGTGAGCGCGGTAGCTATGTCGGGGTAGATCCCAGTGAGGCGCTTCAGAATCAACCGCGCCGCACGGCGCCGTCGGCCGAGGGTAGCTTCCACTGGACGGTCTGTTGCCATGGGGGTGTGAGTCTACGGCACGAGTCAATCCGGCTACGATCCGATCCGTGGATCTACAGACGGCGGTTTCCGAACGTGCTCGAATCGAGGGAAACCTCGTGCTTGTCGATGATTTCCTCAATCATCGCGTCGAGCCAGACGTCATCGAGTCGGTGGGACAGTCGCTCGCGGAATCTTTTGCAGCACTCGAGCCGGATCTGATTCTTACGGCGGAAGCTTCCGGTATTCCCCCCGCGTTGGCCTGCGCATCGGCCCTGGGAATACCGATGGTCTACGCCAAGAAGTACCTGGGCACAGGGGATCGCTATTCGTTTGCCCGTGAGGTGACATCACCAACCAAGGGCGTCGAGTATCGGGTTGAGGTGGCGCGTCGAGTCCTGCCTCCCGGCCTCCGACTGGTAATTGTCGATGACTTCCTCGCCAGAGGGAGAACCGCCGAAGCGCTCGGTGAAATCGCCACTGAGGCAGGATGCGACGTGCTCGGGTTCGGTTTTGCGATCGAGAAGTGCTGGCAATCGGGACGTGACCGATTGGAGCGCCACGGATGGATCGTGCACTCGGTCGTCGAACTCGTGAGCATCGAAGAGAATGCCGCCGTCATCCGGGACAGGAGTTGAGCCTGCCGGACCGGATCGAGGCCATCAAGGCGGATTACGCCCACTGCTTTGGCTGCGGCGCCGCAAATCCGATCGGCCTTGGTTTGGCCGACTTCACCAGGGACGGCTCGAAAGTCACTGCATCGTTCGTGCCCCGTCCTGCCTACCACGGCTTCGACAACACGCTGCATGGCGGCATCGTGGCCACTGCTCTCGACGAGATCATGGCATGGTCGGCAATCCTGGTGGAAGAGGTCATGGTGATGACGGGGACCTTGGATTTGCGTTATCGAAAGCCGGCACCCGTCTCTAGTCGCTACCGTCTCGAAGGCCAGGTGCAGGAGCGGCGCGGCAGACGGCTGCGGTTGCGCGGCCGGATGCTCGACGGTGCGACGTTTGTGGCTGAAGCCTCGGGGCTCTTCATCGTCATCGATGACCTGGCTGAGAAGCTCTAGCCGGCCAGCAATTCGAGAATCGCCAATCCACCTGACAAATAGGCGAAGCCGGAAATCACCTGCCAGAACGCGCGGGGGTTCTTCTCAGGACGGAGGCCGCGGCGCAGCCTTTCGTGCGGGCTGACCCGCTTTATCCGGCCCCGCCTGACCTCGGCGTCGTCGAAGTCGTCGTCGTGACGTTGACCAGACCCGAGTACTGCGCCGGCTGCACCCATACCGAGGTTCGTATAGCCGCCGCCACTCGCCCCACCGGCGAGAAGCAGGACGACACCGTAACCCATTGCCACGTACGCCACCCCCTCTCCCCAAGAGGCATCAGAGAAGAGACTTATCCCCGCCCCGAGCAAGACCGCGCCGAGCCAGCCGAGGGCGAAGATCGTTACGTACTCGGGGATTCGATCGCGTAGCGGAAGTGTCACGTCTTCCGGCTTGGACAAGTCGGATTCGGTCATTGATAAACCGCAGGGACGTCTTCGGCGGCACGGGCCTCGAGGTAGCGCAAAATGCGGACACAGGCAGCAATCATGCCAAGCAGCACGAAGAGGGCGAGGAAGAGCCAAGCCATCAGCTCAAAGCCGTCGAAGTAGCTGGTGCGGCAGCTATCCAGGCCTTCCGGGCACAGGCCCCAACCGGTGCCACCCCGCCGCAGATCGAGCAACACCAGCAGCGGAATCAATGCCACGCCAACGGTGGCACCGATCAGCACCACTATCAATGCGCGCAAGACCAACATGCCGCGGAGGTTACTCCTGTTTCGGACTCTTGCACGGTCTTCCTCGCGGCAGGTAGGGTGCTGCCGGTCCAGGATTGGCGCCCCATGACGTTCTACATCGAGGATTTCACAGAAGAAGAGCGACACGTTCTAGCTCGCTTCTTCACCAATCTGGACAGTCCGGTCTTCGCAATTGTCAACCTGCCCGAGGTCGTAAAGGGCGCGCTATTTGCCCGCTACAGCCGCTCGGCCAAGTCGGTCCGCCGTCTGTTCCTCGACGAGTTCTACAACGAGCCGGAGGTCGGAATCGCCGGAATTGCGACGCGGCTCGAGGGGGACGACCCAATGGTGAAGCTGCAGCGAGCCGAAGATCTGTACGAGCGCGTTTTCTCCGAGTACGGCGACGACTCGGTTGCTCAGCTCGGCGGCGCCCACATCGCGTGTGAACAGGCCTCCAATGTTCTCACCAAAGTGCTCGAATGGGGTCGCCTTGCGTCTTATCTCGAGCAGAGCACACGCTACATCTTCTACGACAAGCGCCTCGGCGACCGCTACCGCTACATGGTCCCCGCCGAGATCGCCTCATCCCGCCATCGGGATGCCTATGTGACAACGATGGATTGGCTATTCGATAGCTACTCAGAGCTAATCGGCACACTGGTTCCTTACTACGAAGCGCTCTATCCCAAGCAAGCAGAAGACTCGAACTTCGTCTGGCGCTCGACGATTCGCGCCAAGGCTTGTGATGACATTCGCGGATTACTACCCGCCGCTACCACGTCAAACGTAGGGATCTTCGGAAGCGGACAAGCCTACGAGATGCTCTTGTTGCGCATGCGGGCACATCCACTCGCAGAGGCCCGCACATACGCCGACATGATGTTGGAGGAACTTCGCAAGGTCATTCCTTCCTTCATGCGACGAGTGGATGTTCCCGGACGCGGCCTGGATTGGAGCGGCTACCTCGAGCGGGTCGCCGCCGAAATGAACCGGCTGGCCGCGACCGTGACGGAACCGGCCGAGCCCCGGCCGGAAGTAACTCTGGTCGAATGGGACAGCGAGGCGGAGCTGAAGACAGCTGCGGCTGCCCTCTACGCGTTCACCGATCTTCCCGACGACCAACTATTGCGCATGGTCGAACAAATGCCGATCGCTGAGAGGGCCCAACTCATCAAAGCCTATGTCGGCAGACGGAGCAATCGTCGCCACAAGCCCGGTCGCGCCATGGAGCGCGCATATTATCGGTTTGACCTCCTTTGTGACTACGGCATATTTCGCGATCTACAGCGGCATCGCATGCTCACCCTCGAGTGGCAAAGTCTCTCGCCTGCGCACGGCTATGTCACTCCGCAGGCAATCCAGGATGTTGCAGCCACCCCTGTCTGGGATGAAGCCATGGCAAGAACGGCGGAACTGTACGACGCCGTCGCAACCGATCTCGGGCGTGATGTTGCCCAGTACGTCGTGCCATTTGCCTACAACATCCGCTTCTTCTTCCAGCTCAACGCCCGAGAAGCCTTCCATCTACTCGAATTGCGCACCGGCTCAGGCGGTCACCCCGGCTACCGGCGGGTTTGCCAAGAGATGCACCGCTTGATTCGTGATCAGGCGAAGCACACCTTGATCGCCGATGCCATGACGTATGTCGATCACGATGACCACGACCTGGCAAGACTCGAGAGCGAACGGCGAGCCGCGGCAAAGCGTGCCGCCCGAGGAGTAGCCGATCCCGTAGCCGATTAGCGGAACGCAACAAGGCTTCTTCGCCGCCCTAGGTCTAGACGAGCTCGATCCTCAGGACGAGATGTCCCTCTTCGATCGACCAGGCTGCGTTGCCGACCAATGAGTAATCCAGGAAGTCCTTCTCGGCCTGCTGGATGAACATCTGCCGCGCCTCTCCTTCGAGTGGCGGGATCCCCCGCTCCTTCACCGCCTGTGCCCGCGCACGAAAGCGAGCAAGAAACTCTTCGACATCCAGCTGAGCCAATGGAAACCTCCTGCGCTATCGACCCGCAGGCTAGTGCGGACCACAGCGACTCCGCTGCGGCTACGCTCGCGGTAATGCTCGACCGCAAGCTCGTCTTCGTTTCAGGGAAGGGCGGTGTGGGCAAGTCGGCCGTCACTGCCTCGTTGGCGCTGCTCGCGTCTCGACGCGGGCTGCGAGTCCTCGCAGTCGGTATGGTCGAAGGCCTTGGTCTTGCAGGCCACTTCGGAGTCGATCGACTCGGCTATTCCCCGAGCCAGGTACGTAGCGGCACCGAAGCATTGACGGTCTACCGCGACGAGGCACTAGACGAGTATCTGCGCCTTCAGCTTCACGTACCTCGAGCCACTCCGACCAAGATCCTCACCCGGGCGTTGGACGTGCTTGCCGAAACCGCCCCGGGCATCCGCGAGATCGTCACAATCGGCAAACCGGTGTACGAGTTGTGGCAGTCACGCTACGACCTCGTCCTGGTCGACGCTCCTCCCCTGGGCCAGCTCTTCTCATACCTGCGCGCTCCCAACACGATCGCCGATCTGGTTCCAGCCGGCCCGATCCAGAGACAGGCCAACCACATGCGCGAGTCTCTCGCCGACTCCGAACTCACCTCGCTGGTGTTGGTGACGACGCCCGAGGAACTGCCCGTTCTCGAGACTAGAGCTACGTTGGATCGCATTGCGGTGGAGCCCGTCATTACGCTCGACGCTGTAGTCGTCAACCGGCTGCTCAACGCACTGCCAATCGATGCCGAGATTCTGGGGGACCTCCCCGAGGGGCCACACCGAGCGGCCGCTGAGCACCATCTGACAACGTACCGGCAACAACAGCGCTGGCTACAAGCTGTGGAATCTGAACTTCATCTTCCCTATCTGTTTGGCCTACATACTGCAGGCGAGGTGGCGGAGCAGATGGCTGACGTCTGGGATGAGTTGATATGACCACGCAGGTACTGGTGATCACGGGAGGCGGCGGCGTGGGCAAGACGACGCTATCGGCTGCATTAGGGGTTGGGGCAGCCAGGCGCAATCTGCGTACCTGTGTGATCACGGTCGATCCGGCAAAACGGTTGGCCGACGCTCTTGGGGTCGAGTCACTCGGCAACCAACCCACCGAGGTCGTCCGCCAACCGGGCTTGTGGGCGGCGATGCTCGACGTTTCGGCCGCGTGGGAGGCCATGGTCCATCGCCACGCCGATCCCGATGTTGCCCAGCGATTGCTGGCCGACCCGTTCTTCAGGGCACTAGCCGACCGCTTCCCGGCAGCACAAGCGTATGCGGCCGGCGAGCAGATGGCAGAGCATATCGAGTCTCATCGCTGGGATCTCGTGGTCGTAGACACCCCACCTGCCGGAGGTGGAATTGACTTCTACACAGCCCCCGGCAGGATGCGTGAAGTCATCGGGGGCCGTCTTCTCAAGTGGCTCACGGGGGCAAGCATTCCTGGTCGGCGGGCACTCTACAAGGTCACCGCACGCCCTGCGCTCCGGCTGGCCGACGCCGTTCTGGGCGGACCCTTGCTGGAAGAAGTCGCCGACTTCCTGATGGACCTGCGATCCCTATACGACGGTATCTCCCACCGAGCCAAGGCCATCGACCTACACCTGCAGCAAGCGAATTCGATCGTCGTCACTACCGCCTACCCCACTCCGATGCGCGAAGCTCGTCGTTTCTTCGAGGAGCTTCCTCTCGACGCAGGTCGCGCCCAAACCATTGTCTTCAACAAGCAACTTCCGCCATCCTGGAGCGACAAGGCAGCCCTGCGTGGTGCGGATGTGGCAGCCACCACCCGCACAGCTTTGCGTGACAATCTCTCCAATTGGGCCGGCGAGGTTCGCCGGCAGCACGACGTGAAGCAGGCGTTCGCCGCGCGCCACTCGCTGCAACTGATAAACGTGCCGTGGGCAAACGAACCGCCGACATCGGTTGAATCACTGGCGAAACTGTTGACTTCTGCCCCGGCGCTGGAGGCCCACCTGCCGGTTGCTACATGACGGCCGAGGGCCCGAGCAACTCCCTGAGCTCAGCGAACAACGACGAGCGCGGCTCGACTCTATGGTCCGCGCCGAGGAGCACGACTTTCTCTCCGTTCTCGGACGTCATGTGCAAATAGACCGGAGCGTCGCCGGGATGATTCTGCAGAGCGGTACGAAGCCGATCAACGACGTTCTTCGACAGACGGGCCGCCGGGACTCGCAGCCGCACCATCTCTTCCTCGCTCAGTTCCGGCTCCCGAATGCTCTGCGCAATGAATTTCACATCGTCACCGCGATGATCCACTCGCCCGGTGATCACCAGGATCGCATCCTCCCTCACCAACGCACCGTGCTCGGCCACCACCTTGGGAAAGGCAACGACCTCGGTGGCGCCTTGGAGATCTTCGAAGGCAAAGAACAAGATCGGGTCGCCGTTCTTGGTGAAACGCCGCGTGATCGACCCGACGATGCCGCCGACCGTCACCCTCTCCTTGTCCTCTCTGTCCCACAACCCGGGGATGGTGGAAGTGCACATCGTACGTAACGCGTGCTCAACGCCAAACAGCGGGTGATCCGAGACGTACAGACCCAGCATCTCCTTCTCAAAGGCAAGCTGGATCTTCTTGTCCCA
>JARFRN010000151.1 GCA_029287195.1 Acidimicrobiia bacterium
GCGTATGGCCGTTCCCCGTCGCAGCGCTTGGGCGAAGGCTTCCGCTACCGCATCGCTGGCGACCTCCGGGTCTCCGGAGAAGGAAAGCAGCGCCCGCCACATCTGGGTCGAATGGTTGCGGTAGAACTCCTCCACCCGGTACCGGGAAGCGGACTCGACGTCGCCGGTGTCGGGGGCGACCGTCGATCGAGGCAACAACGCTTCAGCCATCAGCCCTCTTGGTGGACTACCCCTATAGGGGAGCAAAGCGGCTCGAGGATTAACACCGATCTTCCCTCCAGCCTATCGGGAGTGGCCCTGGTTCAGCGTTCGTGTCGCGCTGGGACCGGGAGAGAGCCGAGCAGACAGCCCTCCACTGGTGAGCGCTTCCAGCACCCGCAGCGCCTCGAAAAAGCTAGACGAACCAGCTCTCCCGCTGAACCTCTATCCCCGTCTGCAAATGTCTCACAACAGGTTATTTACCAAACGGGACTGTATGGTATAGTAACAGTCATGATGACCGAAGCTCAGACGAGGAAGCGGGGCCGCCCCCGCGATCCGGCGGCCGACCAGGCAATCCTGGACGCGGCTCGCTATTTACTGGCGCGCAAGGGCTTCACCGGAACATCGATGGAAGAGATCGCCCGCCGCGCCGGGGTCGGCAAGGACACCCTGTACCGCCGTTGGAGCTCCAAGGAGGACCTCGTCCTCCACCTGCTCAAGACGATCGCCGAGGAAACCGTCAAGGCGCCAGAGCTCGACGACCCGCGGTATGCGCTGTTCCTCTTCCTCCAGGCCATCCGCAAGGTCAACCTCGACACCGACCTCGGCCCCATGATCGCCGGGGTCGTCGGCGAGTCCGCCCGCAACGAGCGCCTCGCCGCCGGATTTGAAGACTTCTGGCGAGAGCGGCGCAGCATCCCCGCCGCCCTAGTGCGGCGCATCGCCCCGTCGACAACGACGGACGAGGACATCGAGGTGATCCTCGACCACATCCTGGGCCCGATCTATTACCGCCTCCTACTTACCGGTGCCCCAGTCGACGACGAGTACCTCTGGGACCTCATCGGCAACATCCCCTGGTCGCCCGAGGAGCACCTCAGCTCACCCGAAGAACAACTCAACCAACAATGAAGGACGAATCAATGTCGCAGGAACACACCATCGCAGTTGTCGATCCGGCGCTCGACGGCGAAACCACTCTCGACTACGCCAAGCAGGCGGTCGAACACGGCGGCCGCGCCTCGGTCATCGTCTTGTTCGGGCGGGATACCGTCGCCGGCATTGCCGCCTTTGCAGAGGCGGAAAACCTCAGCTTCCCAGATGGTCGCGAGATCTACATCGACCGTCTCGCTCGGCAATACTCGGAGGCATTCAACGGCAAAGAGCAGGTCACCATCGTCACCGATGGCCACGATGCCAACCGGCTCGTGTTCGATCGCGCCAGCCGCGAGGACGCCACTACGGTCGTATTGCCACAACGTCTGGTGAGCCGTCGCAACTGGAGGTCCTCGGTCGCCAAGTCACCGGTGCCCGTTGTTGTGGCCCCCACCAAAGCCGCCTGAGCCGATTTCAACGATCAGCGGCTCTCCTCCCTCCCGAGCCGCATCAGATGCAGCCGCCGACTCCCTCCCCGGCGGCTGCATCGCGTAGACCTACAGCGCCGGGACCCCCGGCTTCGCCATCACCCGGGCCAGCGGAAGTAGCGCCATCCAGGATTGCTCCCTGGGACGCTGCAAACCGTCTTCGATGAGCTCGGTGAAGTCGGCCAGCGGGGTGAACCGGATCTTGCCGTGCTCCAGGCCGATGAAGGCGCTGATCGGGTCGTCGCTGAGTGCTTGCTCGATGAGGTACCGCAACGACTTGTCGGCCAGCCGGGTCGCCTGGATCCGGTCGAACGGGGAGGGATCACCACCCTGCTGGATGTGACCCAGGATCGATTGCCTCACGTTGAACAGACCCTCGCTCTCCCTTTCGAACAGAGACTTCATGAACCCGCTCGTGTAGACCGGATCGGCATGCTCACTGGTAATCACTAGACCGAGTCGCTTGCCGAACATGAACCCGTCTCGCAGGTCGCTGACGTCGGCCTCGAGGTCGCGCAACGTGATGCCTTCCTCGGGCAGGTAGACCCGCTCGGCACCCGTCGCCAGGCCGCTCATCAGCGCGAGGTAGCCGCAGTCGCGGCCCATCACCTCGACTACGAAGCACCGGCCCGACGCCACCGCCGACTGCTTGATCTTGTCGACGTCCTTGACGATGTTGTTCAGTGCAGTATCCGCCCCGATGCTCAGCTCCGTGCCCGGAACGTCGTTGTTGATGGTGGCGGGAAGGCAGACAATGGGCAGGCCGAGGCGGGGGAAACGCTCCGCCTGGGCGTTCAGCTGGTAGGCCCCGCGGTACCCTGCCCAGCCGCCGATCATCAGGAGCCCGTCGATCTGGTGCTCCTCGAGCTGCTCGGCGATCTGGCCGAACTGATCATCCCGCGGCAGATGGCGGCTGGTGCCGAGCTCGGCGCCGCCGCGGGATGCCCAACCGTTGACGCTCATCCAATCCATCTCGCGGATGTTCCCCCGTTCGAGACCGCGGAAGCCGTTGGTGATGCCGAGCATCGTGTGGCCGTTGTCGATCCCCACCCTGACGGCAACGCGCACGGCCATGTTCATGCCTGCCGCCGGCCCGCCGGCATGGAGGATTCCGAGTCGGAGCCGGCGTTGCTCCGGGTCGGGCGCATGCGGCTTGGCCCGCACCATCGTCTTCAGCATCTGAAACGACTCGCGGAAGCTCCCGCCGCGCATTGCCATTGCGGTCTCGTAATCCTGTTCGGCGATCCGGTCGGCAACGGCACGCGTCTCCGCAACACACTCCATCAGCGGTGAGCTGATGATCTGATGCTCCTTGATCCCTACCAGCTGAGCTTCACCACCGGGGCTGGTAACGACCTGCTCCACCGCGGCATAGCCGAGCACCGTCGACAGATAGCGGTCGAAGGCGCTCGGTGCTCCGCCGCGCTGCACGTGTCCCAAGCTGGTCACCCGGGTGTCCTCTCCCAGCCGTTCCCGCAGCGCCTCCGCGACCTCCTGAGCGGTGATGGGGTTGCCGTACTTGTCCTGGGCACCCTCCGCCACTATCACGATGTTGAGTCTGCGGCCGATCTCACGGCCGGCCTTGAGGGCACTGAACATCGACTCTTGCCAATCGTCCTCGGTGGGCGGGCTCTCCGGTATCAGTACCCAGTTGGCTCCGGCGGCCACTGCGCTCTGCAGAGCCAAGTATCCGCAGTTGCGGCCCATGACCTCGATGACGAATGCCCGCTGGTGACTGGAGGCCGTGCTGTGGATGGCGTCGAGCGCTTCCGCGATACGGTGCAGGGCGGAATCGGCGCCGATCGTCATGTCGGTGCCGAACATGTCGTTGTCGATGGAACCGACGAGCCCAACCAGGGTGAGCCGGCGATGCTTGTCGGCAACGGCCTTGTCGATCTCACCGGCAGCCACCAGATCCTGCAACAGTTCGCGCCATTCCTCCTTGAATATGTTGGCGCCGGTGAGGCTGCCGTCGCCACCGATGACGACCAGGGCATCGACGCCGAGCTTGGCGAGGTTGGCGGCGGCCCGCAGTCTTCCTTCCCGGGTGCGGAACTCGTCGCAGCGGGCGGTGCCGAGGACTGTGCCGCCCTGGTGCAAGATGCCGCCGACGTCGCTCGACGAGACCTTCTTGATGCGGTCGCCACCGTCGACCAGGCCCTGAAAACCCTCGGAAACGGTGTAGACGGCGAGCCCGGCGTCGAGGCCGGAGCGGACGACGGCGCGCACGGCGGGGTTCATCCCGGCCGCATCGCCGCCGCTGGTGAGGACCGCCAGGCTGGTGGGCTTCTGCGGTGTCTTCAACATCTCAGACTCCTCAGATGATGGTGGATGCAGCAATAACTGTAGGGGTCCCGCCGCAAGACCTAGTCACCTGCCGAGAACAGGTCTCCAGAACTGATTTTGGGCTTTAGCCGGTCTTGCTTCGGATTGCAAGGACCAGACACCGGAAAGTAGAGTTATCCACACGAGTAGTCAGAGGGCGGGATGCGCTAATCCCCGGACTGTGTGCGGTCACCGGGTCCGGGTCGAGCAAACTGTGAGACCGAGCCCACCCCGAGGGGAACGTCTTGTGTCGCGCCGCGACACAGAGGGAAGGCGAACGAGAGGCGTACGGGCTTGACGGGAGCGGGCAACAGCAATGGAGCTAGCTCTTTCGGCGCGTCTGCATTCATCGTCTTCCACGGAGCAGTGCACTAGCTGGGGAGCAAGCACATGATGGGCAAGGCGTCGAGCGGCGGATTTTTCGCCACTGTAGGGAGGAGCTCGGCGGCCCGCCGGTTCCTCGTCGTAATCACGACATTGTCAATGTTGACCACCCTCATGGCGGGTGGTGCACAAGTCGACGCCACTGGTGGTGGCGCGGACGAAACGACCACCACCACTCAGGCTCCCCCTGAGGAACCACCCGAGGCTCCCCCTGAGGAACCACCCGGGCAGGAACCACCTGGTAACACACCACCCGGCGAGCAACCACCTGGGGAGGAACCCCCGGCAGACGAACCCCCAGCAGACGAACCCCCAGCAGACGAACCCCCAGCAAACGGACCCCCAGCAGACGAACCCCCAGC
>JARFRN010000164.1 GCA_029287195.1 Acidimicrobiia bacterium
GTGCGCTCCAGAACCTCCAGGGGAACAATCGTCGCCTCGAGGTTGGCCTGCTCGATGGCGCTGTCGCGCGCTATCCGATCCTCCTCCGACTTTCTGGGCATGCGCATCGCCGTCATCACCGCGTTGAAGGCTCGCGTATCACGGTCAACGGCTCCGAGGAACCATTCCTTCATCAACTGCGACTCGCGTCCCAATCGCTCCATCGCATCGCGCTTGTCTTCGAAGCCCTTCCTGGCATGGCTCAGTGCACCAACCATCGAGGTGAGCGACGCAGCCATCGCCCCGCATAGTGCGGCGACGCTGCCGCCACCGGGAGCGGGGGAGTCGGTGGACAGTTCATCGCTGAAATCGGTCAGCGACATCTCTTGGAGCTCGGCAGTAGGTCCTGCGAAGCGGTATTCGATTACCTTCTCATGAGGATCGAACGGCGCCAGCTCGTCGAGGCCAAGCGAAAGCACCGCTGCTTGGATTCGCGCTTTCTCGGGTACTCCTGTTGTCTTCCCCTGGGCACGGAGGTAGTGGTCGGCCGCCTCCAACAATGCGCTACGCGGAATGAGTCCGACGATCTCGCTTCCGGTGACACGCATCCCTCGCGCCGCCGCCTCCTCACGACACGCCTCGAATACGGCGTGCATCGAAGTGATCTTGTAGTTGGTGAGGTTTATCGAGACCTGGGCACGGTTGTACTCGTCTATGTACCAACCGACGGCCTTACATTCCTTGAAGCGACCGGGTGTGAAGATCGTCTTGCCGTTTTCGTCCTTCAGGAGCTTGCCGGCTTCATCCCGGCGGGGAGTGCCTAGTTCACGGATTGCCTGCGCCACCTGGTGAGCCAGTCGACGGTCGGTTGTGTTGAGGTTGACGTTGTAGGCGATCAGAAACTCACGCGCTCCGATTGCGGTAGCCCCGGCCTTGGGATTCAGCTCCGGTCCGTAGTCCGGTCCGTCCTCCCGCTCGGCCAGCCCTTCGTACTCGCCGCTCCTCACATCGGCGAGGGACCGGCGACCTTCCACGGCGGCATGTTCGTACAGGTAAACCGGGATTCCCAGCTCCCTCCCGACTCTTTCGCCGAGCCGGCGCGCCAGCGCAGCGCACTCCTCCATCGTGACCCCTTCGATAGGAACGAAAGGGCATACATCAGTGGCCCCCATCCTGGGGTGCTCACCGTGGTGATTTCGCATGTCGATGAGCTCGGCGGCGCGCCGGATGGCCGCAAAGGCCGCTTGCTCGACAGCTTGTGGACCGCCGACAAAGGTAACGACGGTCCGGTTGGTGTCGGCTCCGGGGTCGACATCGAGCAGGCTCGCACCGGGAGTTGCGGCGATCTCGGCAGTTATGGCGTCGATCTTGGCCGGATCGCGGCCCTCGCTGAAGTTGGGGACACATTCGATGAGCTTCACGGTTACCTCCTCGCCTGAGGCCAACACTACCCAGCACGGGTTCGGGCTGATTCGGCTCAATAGGATCCCAGTTCTGCCGACATCTACATGCATGGCGCGTCCCGATATCAGCACAGGGGTGCTCGAGGGCATACCCGCGGATGTGCTGCGCCAGCAGCTGTGCCTGCTACAGGTAGTTGCGCGTGCGCAGGCCGACTTCATCGCAGGCGTTGACCCGCGCCGGCTCTACGGTGGGCTGCTGGACTCCCTGGTCCAATTGCTGGGTGGCGACGCCGGGTATCTCGCCGGCGTCGTGTTCGACGGCGACCGGACTTCTCTGCAACCGTGTGCCCTCATCGACTTGCCGTGGGATTTCGGCGAAGGGCCGCTGGTGCAGGCTGTGCTGTCCACGCGGGAGGGCGCCGTCGAGGAAGGCATCGCATGTGTCCCCATGCTCGCCGCTGATCGGCTCTCGGGTGTTCTTGCACTCCGCGGGATCGGCGAGGTCGATCTCGAGCTGCTTGATCCTGTCGTGACCGCCGTAGCTCAGCTGTTACGGGCCGACGCTACCGGGGAGGGAGCGGCGGTCTCAACTGCGATCGATGGACCGGTGCGGCAGGTCCCGGACCAGGCTGTGTCTCGCGACGTTGCGGAACGGCAGCAAGCTGCCGAGGAGTTGCGCAGAGCGAAGGAGGCAGCCGAGGTCGCGAATCTGGCCAAGTCTCAGTTCCTGGCCAACATGAGTCACGAGATTCGGACCCCCATGAATGCCATTCTCGGTATGACCGATCTGGCTCTGCTGACCGAGCTGACGGTCGAGCAGCGCGACTACCTCACAACTGTTGCCCGGGCCTCGAATTCGTTGCTAGACCTGATCAACGACATCCTCGATCTCGCCAAGATCGAGTCGGGCCGCCTCTTGCTAGAGGAGATCCCTTTTAGTCTCCGCGACACGGTTACCGACACGGTTCGCACGATGTCGGTCAGAGCGCGCCAGCAAGGAATCAGCCTCGACGCGGCCATCGAGCCCGATTTCCCGTGTGGGTTCATCGGCGATCCTGGTCGGGTTCGCCAGATCCTGTTCAACCTCATCGGCAATGCGGTGAAGTTCACCCACGTCGGCGGCGTGACCGTTCGGGTTAGCGCCCGCCCTGCCGATTCCGGCTTCCGCTACCTGGTCCGTTTCGCGGTTGAAGACACCGGAATCGGCATTCCCGAGGACCGGCTGGATGCGGTCTTCGAGGCGTTTTCACAGGCGGACCCGAGCACCTCACGCAAGTACGGCGGCACCGGGCTGGGCCTCGCAATCACAGCAGAGCTGGTGCAGATGATGGGCGGTACCCTGAAGGCGTCGAGCACGCTTGGTGTGGGCAGCACCTTCTCCTTCGAAATCCCCCTGGACCGAGTCGACTCGGAAGCCATTCTGCCGGTCCAGCATTCCGGGTCGGGGAGTGCCTCTGTGCTCGTTATCTCAGACAGCGACAGTCGCGGCCAACAGGTCGCAACCACGATCTCGAGATCAAAGATGAGCACCACCGTCGTGGCCGACATCGGCGCAGCAGTGGCCGCCGCAACGGCAGCGGACAAAGCGGGCAGACCGTACGATGCTGTTGTCCTCGCGTCATCGGTCAGCGCGGATCTAGAACCGGAGGACCTTCATGCGAGCGGGCTGATCGACCAAGTCCCCGGGCTGGCACTGCTCCCGGTCGGCCAGCGGGGAGAGGCAAGCCGATATCGGCAGCTGGGCTTCAAGGCTTACCTGACGGAACCGCTCGGTCCGGGGAGTCTCGTTGAGGTGTTGATGTTGTTGACGGCGCGTGACTTCGAACCTGCCGAGATGATCACACGTCACTGGCTCCGGGAGCGAAGGCAAAGCCTGCGGGTGCTTCTGGCTGAGGATTCGCCGATCAATCAGAAGTTGGCGGTGCGGCTGCTGGCGCGTCGCGGCCATGACGTGATCGTTGTCGACAACGGACGCAAGGCCGTCGATACCTTCCGGGAAAGGGCCTTCGATGTCGTTCTGATGGATATCGAGATGCCAGAACTCGACGGCTTTGCTGCCACCGCCGAGATTCGGAAGCTCGAGGAGGGGACCGACTCTCACATCCCGATCGTTGCATTGACCGCCCACGCGATGGCCGGTGACGAGGCGCGCTGTCTCGAGGCCGGAATGGATTCGTATGTCTCCAAGCCATTCCGTCCCGAGGAGTTGTTCGTAGCGGTCGAGCAAGTTGCGGCGGGAGCCAAGCCGGCGGAGTCTGCGGTCGTTGCAGCTACGAAACAGGTAGACCATGTCGTCTTCGATCGGAAGCAGGCCATCGCCCAGTACGGCAACGATCCCGAGTTCTTTGGTGAGATAGTCGGTGTGCTGTTGGACGAATTGTCGACGCTGCTCGAGGAGGGCGAGGCAGCCAGGCAGATCGGCAACGCCGACGTGCTGGCTAGAACCGCCCATAGACTCAAGGGGGCGCTAGGGCAGATGACGGCGGAAGAAGCGCAACATGCAGCTCTGGCCGTGGAACTTGCCGGCAAAGCCGAGGACCTCAGCAACATCGACGAGCTGTGGACCGAATTGACATCCGCCATCGATCGCCTCCGACCGCAGCTTGCAGATTTCGCTCCGACTGGATAGCCCGCCTGGGCCGATCGATTAGCCGCCAACCGTTCCCACTTTGCAATCTATGTGCCAGAATGCCCGTACCAGAGAAAGGAGGTGGTCCGAGCAATGGCTGAAAGTATTTACGGGACCCTGGAGGTGGCCGAGCGCTAGCGGCTACCCGTTCTACGGAGTAGCCGTTTTGCGGAGTCCGGTCTCAGACCGGCTTCGAGGTGGCGACTCCAACTCGGACCACCGGAACCCGGAGATCTGTGAACTGGTCCTTTCACAGCGGCCCTCGAGGCCGAAGACTCTCCGGGTTCTTACGCGTCACGAGGCGGCTTCTGTGGACCCGGCTCTACCGCGTTGACTATCGTCGTCGGCGGCCGACTCGGAGTATGAGGGCGGGTTTGGAAGAGCAGGTTCAGGTTCCGGTTCAGATCCAGGCTGCAATGGTTGCTCATGCCCGCTTCTGCCTTCCTGAGGAGGCGTGCGGGCTCGTAGCCGCGGACGACGAGGGCATTCTGCGAATGGCATATGCCACCACAAACGTGGATCGCTCCCGCGTCAGGTTCACGGTGTCGCCCCGCGAGCACTACGGCGCTATCAAGCATGCGGAGCGAAACGGTTGGTCGATTACCGGCTCCTTTCACTCACATCCGGAGTCGCCGGCCTTCCCGTCCGGCAGGGACATCGCGGCGGCATTGGATCCGGATTGGTTGTACTTCATCGTTGGGCTCGGCAATGGATATCCGGAGCTGCGGGGGTTTCGTATCAGGGATTTTCGCGTTGCTGAGGTCGCGTTGCGGGAGACTCCGTGACCAACTCCGAGCGCTCGGCTCACCTGATGATGTACGGCATGGTCGGGGTGGCGATGCACATCGTCGTCGGGATACTGGTTTTCGCATCTGTGGCGATTGTTCCCGGGGGATGGGCTGTGGCTCTGATCGGCCTGTGGCTGGCGGGGGCGGTCTTGGGTGGGGCACTATGGAAAAGGACGATCTGGGTCCCGCTGGTGGCGTCGATAGTCCTTGCGGCCACCTGGATGGTGGCGGTCTTCACGAACAGATGAGGCAATTATGAAGCTGGATGTACTCGGGAGTGCGGGAACCTACCCGATCGCCGACATGCCTTCTTCCGGCTATCTGATCAGCGCCGGTAACACGCGTGTGTTGTGCGATGCCGGCTTCGGTGCATTCGCCGAGCTGACTCGTCGTATGGACCCAGACGAGCTCGATGCAGTGGTGCTGTCACATCGACATCCGGATCACTGTGCGGACTTCCTTGCATTGCACCATGCACTGGCGTATGGACCCTTTACGGTGCGGGGATTGCCGGTCTTCTGCGCTCCCGGGGTTGCCGTGCGGTTGGCTGAGTTCTTGGGAGCGGGAGAGGGCCACGTGTTTTTCGAGATCTTTGATTTTCACGAAGTCGGCGAAACCAACCATGTCGCGGTGGGCTCGATAGACATCAGATTTGCCGTCTCGTCACACCCTGTGCCCACCATCGCTTCGAGATTCGAAGCCGAGGGTCGATCCCTCACCTATTCGGCCGATACCGGCCCCGGAGGGGGGTTTCCGGAACTGGCAGCCGGTAGCAACGTCATGCTGTGCGAAGCATCACTCCAGGGCGAACGCGATGAGCACCATTTCGTTCAGCACTTGACGGCGGCCGAGGCCGGGGGGCTCGCCCGCCGCGCCGACGTCGACAAGCTGATCCTGACACACCTACCGCCTAGCCTGGACCGCGAGCGATCCCGCAGCGAAGCCGTCGCGGCGTTCGGGGGCGAGGTCGCCGTTGCTTCCCCTGGTGACGTGTACGCAATCTGAAGACAGGATCGAGCATGAGAGAGGACCGCAAGGTTGACGAGCTGCGCCGGGTTGTGATGCACCGTGGCTACACGGAGATGACGCCGGGGTCGGTCATGGTTGAAATGGGAAAGACTCGTGTCCTGTGCACGGTTTCCATCGAACAAGAGGTGCCGCCGTGGATGAGAGGCACCGGTAAGGGGTGGGTCACCGCCGAGTACTCGATGCTGCCGGGTTCGAGTCGCGAGCGCGTTTCGCGACGATCGATCAGCGGGGGCCGCACCAAAGAGATCCAGCGTCTCATCGGTAGGTCGTTGCGCGCCGCTGTCGACGAGGAAGCGATGGGCGAGATCATGGCAAGGGTCGACTGCGACGTCCTCCAAGCCGACGGGGGGACTCGAACCGCATCCATCACCGGAGCCTGGGTGGCGCTCGCCGACGCGTTCGACAGCCTCGTAGCCGAAGGTGTCCTGGAGCAGTCGCCGATAACGCAGCACATAGCCGCAGTATCCGTCGGTGTTGTCGACGGCGAGGTGCTGCTCGACCTGGATTACTCCGAGGACGTCAATGCCGATACGGACTGCAATGTCGTTATGACGGGCGTCGGTAGGTTCGTCGAGGTTCAGGGTACGGCCGAGGGCGACGCCTTCGATCGTGCCGAACTCGATCGGATGCTCGATCTCGCCGCTGCCGGGATTGCGGAGCTGGTCGCAGCGCAGCGCAGCGCCCGGAGCTGACGAATGCGACTGACCCGGTTGGTCATTGCGTCCAAGAACCGGCACAAGATCGCCGAGATCATGGATGTGCTTCACGACACCGGACTCGAAATCGAACTGGTCGAGGATGCGCAATGGCCCGATGTCGAAGAGACCGAAACCACACTGGTCGGGAATGCGCTGCTCAAGGCACGAGAAGTGCGCGCCGCAACCGGCTGCGCCGTGGTTGCCGACGACACCGGCCTGGAAGTCGAGGCGCTCGGCGGTGAGCCGGGCGTATTCTCGGCTCGGTTCGCCGGTCCGGAAGCAACCTACGAAGACAACGTGGAGAAGCTGCTGCGGGTGATGGAGGGGGTTACCGATAGGGGCGCCGTTTTCCGGACTGTGATGGTGCTCATCGACGAGTCGGGGGAAGAGCTCGTAGTTGAGGGTGTGATGGAAGGGTCGATTACCACCGAGCCACGGGGGAGCAACGGTTTCGGCTACGACCCGGTCTTCTTGGTTGGCGACCGGACGTTTGCTGAGATGGCAACGAAGGAGAAGAACCAGATCTCACACCGGGCCCGGGCATTGCGAGCTCTGGCCGATGAGTTGTCCGAGCGTATCTAGGGCGGCGGGTCTGGAGGCATCACCCTGCAGCGGACAGGAACCTCGAGAAGCCCCGGGGAACTGACGAGGAAAGCCGGATCAGGTCTCCGGGACTAGATCCCCGGTCGCGTGTGGTCCTCGAGGGTGCTCCGAGAAGGCCCGGCGGCTGCGCAGGGGCGGCGGACTCACTAGGTCTCGTATTCGATGCGGAGAGTGCTCCAACCTGCAAGCGACGTCAGGGTTCATTTGTCGACACATCGAGCTGTCCGCAGAACCAGAAGCCGTCGGGTGTGACCAGCCCGTTGCTTGCGCTACCCGGCTGCGTCAAGGTCGGCCTGTCGGAGGTAACGAGATAGATGACGTCGCTGCCGTAGCTCAGTGCGAATACGTCGAGCGTTTGGTTCTCAGTGAGTTCGATCGCCGGGCGATCGTTCGGGTCGAAGCTGAAGCTCTCGCGTCTCAGCCGTATCTCGTTTGCGTCGTCGTACACGAAGCCGTCCGCAGCTCTCGGCAACTCTGCCAGATCTTCGAGCGTCTGGTCTCGCAGCGTGGCGACCTCGAGATCTACAGGGATGTCACTCGTGTTGGTGAGCACGAACGCTTGACCCGTCCCAGCCGGAATCGAGGTTGGCCCACTCACCACACATTCTTGACCGTCGAAAGCGACTTCGACTACATCGTCCCAGACGTCAGCGGCCACCACCGTCGTCGGCCCTTCTGCGGCGCTTGTAGCGGCCATCGGCGCAGCAGAGGTGAGGGCAACATCGCCGGTATCGGAACGCAATATCAGTGCCAGCCCTGCCACGATCACGAGAATTGCTGCTGCGGTGCTGAGCGCGATCAGCGGACCTCGCCACGGAGACGGCACCGGAGTCGAATCGATTAGTGGGTCCCGCGGCAAGGCAAGCAGATCTGCAGCCCGCCGTTCGATTTCTCCCCTCATGTCGGGGGCCTCGAGCCTGTCGAGTTCGCTGAGACGCCGGCGCAGATCAATCATTGTCCTTCTCCAGGATGCGGCGGAGCCGTTGGCGGCCTCTGCTGAGAGACATCCATACCGCGGCCGGGGTGGTGTCGGTGATGGAGGCTATCTCGCGAGCCGGATAGCCCGCGTAGTAGTGCATGACAACTGCGGCGCGCTGCTGTGGGGGCAGCTGCGCCAGCGCAGCGCGGATTTCCCAGGCCGGTTCTTCGACCTCGACGACCGGTTCCGTAGTCAGGTTGGTTTGGGCAGTGCGTTTCTTCAGTTCCCCGGCGGCGATTCGATAGGCCGTTCTCCATAGCCAGCGTTCGGGGGAGTGGATAGCCGGTCCCCGTCCGATCGCTTGAGCGAAGGCCTCCGAGACAGCGTCCTGCGCTAGATCTCGGTTTCCCGAGTATGCAGTCAGCGCCCGCCACATTCGACTTGCGTGCTCCCGGTAGACGCGGTCGATGTCTTCCACCATTGACAGTGCTGATGAAGCCGACTCTTTTAGTGGCGACTTGACCATCCGGGTCCTCCACCCACTACAGGGACCAAATCGCGCCAATACCTAACGCTCGTTCCACAGTACGCCGCGCTGCGTTGGTTTCCTACTGAAGTGCCTGGCCGGACCGCGACCGGGCTCGCCTCAAGCTCGGGCCTCGGCCCTGAATGCCTGGTAGTGCTCTACTGCGCTTGTCGCGCGGTCGCCCCTTGAACCCGGGCATGGACACGGTCATAGGATGCGGTAATGACCGGCGCCGTCCAACATCAATTCGAGGCGATGTAGGAGATGAATGCGAAGAGCGTGGTTGCGCGGTTCCTTTCGCCGCGGTGTCTGGCCGGCCAGCAGCCCGAAGGAATCAGTCTGGGCCACGGTCCGCGGCGGCCATCCGGGAGACTGGTGCCGGCGGGCTGATGGCACCTGGGAGCGAATCGAGACGACCGAAGGCGAGGTCTACTCGACGGCGGTGAAGGATTCGATACCGATTGCCGCCATCGACGCCTGCGGCACCGAGTACACCGATCTTGCCGATCCGCCTGAAGCCGCCATCCCATTCGTATTGGGGATCGGTTACAAGTTCAAGTCCGCCGGCGCGTCGTGACGGTGGAGGAAGTTTCACCTAGATGCTTCGGCGTTGGATGCTGCGGGCGCTAGTCGTTGATCGCCGCTACCAGCTTCTTGGGTGAGAGCATCCCGTAGTCGAACGTGAACTCACTACCGTCCTTCATGGTGATGACTGCCCGCTTCATTAGGCCTTTC
>JARFRN010000283.1 GCA_029287195.1 Acidimicrobiia bacterium
CGAAGCCCCATGCGATGGCGTGGCCGAATGCCCACAGCCGAGCGCGCTCCCGATCGAGACCCAGGGCACCGGTCGACCGATCAAGTCGGTACGTCACGGCGTCCTTGCTGTGACCGAACTCGTGTGAGCGGATGATCGGGCTCAAGCCGAACTCCGCCTCACCCGTCAGCGGCTTGGGATCGATTGCCAGCCATGGCCGGCGCTGCGCCTCGAGGACGTTGTCCCCATGGAGATCCTGGTGCAGCAGCACGGGCTCGCCTTGCGAGCTCGCAAGCCCCGGCAAGACATCAATCGCCTCATCGAGCAGCCGTCGTTCGAACGGCTCGCCGGCTACCTCGTACTCGGCAGGCAGATTCTCCACCCATCTGTCGACTTCGGCTGCCAGCGACCCAAATGGCTCGGCGGCGGGGACCCACAACCGCGGAAGCAAGTCGATCATGACATCAAGGCCCACAGTTGCGCCGGCTCGGGACAGGTGAGTACCGGGATCGCAGCGTTCCAGCAGCAGGGCGTTTCTATCGGGCCGGTGGTCTACGAGGAGGACTGCGCCATTGCCTCCCCAGAGGCGCAGCGCCTCGGCCTCATGCCGGCTCTCCCGGTGCGGGAACTGGATCTTCATCACCAGGTCCTGGTTCTGCACGGGGAGTACGAGCGAAATGTGGGAGTCGGCGAACGGTTGGCCGAACTCGAGTCCCCAGTGTTCCCCTAACTCGCTCACGGTCACTGGTAGGGCCGCCAGCCAAGCCCGACCGTCGACGCGGGACTCCAGCCAGTGCAGAGATGACGGGATTCCGAGTGTCACCGCAGCAGCCTCACTAGTCGTCGAGTTCGATCAGCTCGCTGGGTATGCCCCGCTCTTC
The DNA here is from genome assembly GCA_029287195.1 of Acidimicrobiia bacterium. Taxonomy (GTDB): domain Bacteria; phylum Actinomycetota; class Acidimicrobiia; order Spongiisociales; family UBA5794; genus JAAETI01. Next base: position 861 of record JARFRN010000283.1, read on the forward strand.
CAGGTCGAGAGGAGTGCCCAAGGCCGGGGGCTCGAGAGGGTCGAGATCGTCGGCGATGCCGAATTCATAGACGATACCGCTGGAGCCGGCAATCGGCTCCACGTCGGAGCCTACGCGATAGAACTGCAGGACCCCATCGCCGTTGATGAGCCACTGAGCCGCCAAACCGATGACATCCGGGTTCGAGCCCTTCTCTCGCAACGTCCACAGCACATTGCCGTCGCCGTCCTGCTGGCGAGTGACTTCGCTTTCGGCTGGCTCTCCGTCAACGAGCATCGAGGGCTGCTCGGCTATTGCAGTGAGAAGCGCTAGGAGGTCGAGAAACTCCGTGGGTGGTTTGGGCTGCAGGCCCAACGCGGACCACGGCTCGTCTGCCTGAGCTGTGATCGTGGCGGTGTACAGCTCCTCGCCAACCTGGATGAACGCTTCGACGCGGCGCGGATCGAGTTCGCTGTAGACGGCAAAGAAGTTGCCTTCAGCCCGATACTCGAGCCAATCGAATCGCGTTGCCTGCTCGGGGTCGGCGAAACCGAAATAGACGGCGGTGATACGCAGTCCGGGGGCTTCGAGCAGCGCTTGCGCGGCAGGCGCAACGCCGGCGTCGAGTTCGGCCACGGTCGACGACTCTTGGGGACCAACAGTCACTTCCGGCTCGCCGGACGCCGAGCAAGCTGTGGTAACCACGAGTACGAAGCTCAGAGCGGCGAGGGGGGCTTTGCTGCTTGCTGATGATCTCACCGGGCGAGAATAGGTCGCCATTGAGAACCTATGAGTCGGCGACGGTTGCCGCCAGGGCGTTGATGCCATCCACAAAACACTCGATTGGGGCTTCGACCAGGCCGGCGCCGACCATGCCGGTACCCGGCACCTTGCCGGCGACGCCGGTGTTGATTTGGGGCAGCACTCCGGTGCGGACCACTCTGGCGGCATCGATTCCAACCGGGGTCCCACGGAACTCCAGCATGGGGATCTGGTACGCCGGGTGCTCGGCCAGCGTGATCTCATACATCGCCAGGGTGCGCCGCACCGCGCCGGCGGCCGTGCCGCCGACGAAGCCGACAATTGCCGGTGCCGCCGCCATCGCAAATCCCCCCAGCCCCACGGTTTCTGTGATGGTCGAATCGCCGATGTCGGGGCTGGCGTCTTCCTCGGTGAATCTACCCAGATAGAGCCCATCGACCGGCGGCGCCGGGGCGGTGAACCACTCGTCACCGGTCCCGGACAGTCGCACGCCGAAATCGGTCCCGTTGCGGGCCATCACCGTCACCAGGCTCGAGGCGGTTGTCCCCGCCGCTGCGTCCGAACCGAGCTTGCCCGCTGCCATTACCAGGTTCAGCATGAAATGGTCGTTGCCGTCGATGAACTTGAACACGTCCAGTCGCTGATCGATCGGAGCGTCTGCGCCGTCCACCAGGGCACCGCCGATTTCACGCAGGAACAGCGAGGTCACGGCCCGGTTGCGGTTGTGTCCGTCATCGCCCATCTGCAGTGCCTGGGCGATGAGGGACTGCAGGTCTATCGGGCCCCGGCTGCGCAGGGCTGCTCCGAGCACCGGTCCCAACACGCGACTCATCCACTGCAACCGCTCCACGACCTCGGGTGCATATGCGCCGTACCGCAACACTTTGCCGAGTCCCTCGTTCAGGGTCGAATAGGAAACACCGTCGCCGGCGCCGTCTTGGACGATGGCCACCGGCATTGATGGCGTTGTTACCCCCGCCATCGGCCCGACTGCTCCGTGGTGGTGGCACGGGGATAGCTCTACCTCGCCGCGGGCAGCCTTGGCGGCTGCGTCGTCCGGGTTGGTTGCGAGCCCCTCATAGAGCATCCCGCCGATGATGGCACCGCGCATCGGTCCGCCGGCGCGTTCCCACTCGAGCGGTGGGCCGGCGTGGAAGAAGGTACGGTCTGTCATTTCTGGGAAGACATCTCGTGCCACCCCGACGTCGACGAGATGTGGCCGGACGCGCAGCATCTTGTCGATGGACGTGGCATTGGCAGCAGCCATCCGCCCATCAGCGGCCAGGCGGGCCAGCGCATCAGCAGCATCAGAATGGGGTGGGCGCCAGTCGGCGCGCCATACGTTCGACCCTTGCTGCTCGATGGAATCCGCCAGCATGTCTGCTCCGGCGGTGGCGACGACGGGGTCGCTATCGAGGAGTTGGCTGAGGTCGCTCATGCAATGCCCCCGGTTGTTGCAAGGCGGGCAGCTTCTCGAGCAGCTGCTGCGTTGGACAGCCACACCGAGGCGCCGGCCTCATGCAGCGCCGCCGCTTGGGTATCGCGATTCTGGGGATCGCCCCGGGTTCCGCACAGCGAGACGACAACCGCGGCCCCGGCGGCCATGGCCTCCGCAATTAGCGGCGCCAGTTCCGCGGCCGGGTCGGCGTTGGCGCCGTAGCCCAAAACCACGTCCAACAGGATCACTCCGATAGACGCATCGGACGCAGCCGCCCGGAGGCGCTCGATCCGCACCGTCTGGTCGATCATGGGATGGGCTCGGCCCTGGGTGTACTCGTCGTCGCCGTAGTCGATGAAGCTGTGTCCGGCGTCGGCCTCGTCTTTGCCGATGTCGCCCAGGGTCGATGCTGCGATGAACCGCGCTTCATCCCGGAGCGTTCCGCCGGAGAAGAGTCCGCGCACAGCACCCGGCCGGTGAAGATCCAGATCGACGGCCCACGACGCGTACTCGGGGGCGGATTCACCGAGCTCGGCCAGAACCTCGCGGGCGCCGTCTTCGAGAGTTGTCTCGCCCATGAATGTGACGACAACGGGTTTGGTGCACTCGGTGGCGGCAGCCCGTACCTTGGCGGCAACCGGGGCCGCCGGTGGTTTGGAAATGACGGCTATGACGTCTGTGGCCGGGTCTTCGTCCAGCGCCTCTAGCCCTTGCAGGGTGGCGATTGCCCCGATGTCCTCTGACAGGTCGTGGCTTCCCGTTCCGAGGGCGTGGCGCACCCCGACCCCGGCATCGTCGAGCAGGCACAACATCTGCTGAATGCCGGTCCCGGAGGCGCCGACCATGCCGACCGGGCCGGGTCGTACGGCGTTGGCGAAACCGAGACCCAGGCCATTGACAACAGCAGTGCCGCAATCGGGACCCATGACGAGCAGTCCGTGTTTCGCCCCATACTCCTTCAGGACCCTTTCCTGGTTCACCGGGACGTTGTCGCTGAAGATCATCACGTGCCGTCCCGTTTCGAGGGCTTCCATTGCTTCGACAAAAGCATGTTCACCCGGGACGGACAGCAGCACGATGTTGGCGTCGCCTGCCGCCGCTGCCGAGCCCGCCGTCTTGGGCTGCGGAGCATCCAGGCCGCCCGACCCGACGGCCTTGTGGCTGAGCGCGTCGTCGAGCACCACTCGGGCGGATGCGATCGCATCCTCGCTTTCGGCCCGCACGGCCAGGACCAGATCGTTGGTGCTCGTCGTGCCGTCGAGTTCGAAGCCCATGTCGGCGAGCAAGTTCAGATTGAGTTCGGTTGCCATCGCCACCAGGGCATCGCCCACCCCGGCGACTTCCTGCAGCGCTTTGCTCGCTTGCATGAGCCGCACCGAGTCGTGGTAGCGGCCGGGGAAAACCTCGACCCGAGAGATCATCACCATCTCCGTTCCGTGTCTGACATGAATTGAACTATCGACTGTGCTCCCAGCACGATTCCAGCCGCGAGCGCCGGTCCCGAGCTGTGTCCCACCTCGATCAGGCTCTGATGAGCCGCGGTGACCTCACCTCGGCCGGTCAGGGCGCGCAGCAGCGTCCCAGCCGGAGCAGCGACCCGACCAAGCAGGGCATGTTGGATCAGGGCGGCGGAGAGTCTTGTGGTGCGGGCATCGGCCAGCTCTACGATGAGGCGGGCGGCGCGATCGAGCATGGCGGTGCCCGGTTGATGGTTGAGTGCTTCGCTCAGCAGCCGGGTGCTTGCCAGCGCTCCCGCCAAGTAGTCGTCGGCCTCCGGGGTCAGCCCCGCTCCTTTGCCGACCAGCGGCTCGGCCGCAGTGAGTAGCGCGATGGGAGAGCAAAGTGCCAGCGCTGCGCCCAGTCTCTCCCCGGGCACATCCGGCGGGGTCGTCGGCAGCCCCGCGATCGCCGCGTCGAGCTGCGCAACCGTCATCCCCGGTAGCGCAGGTCGGGGGTCCCACCAACGAGCGACATGGACTGACAAACCTTCGAGCATGACTCGGTTCCACCCGAGCTCGACTTCGGCACCGTGGGCAACGGACTTGAAGGGGTCATCCGCCGCGGCGACCGGGATCTCGATACCGATCGGTAGCCGGGTTGCATCGCTGGTCGACACGACGACAACGGACTTCTCCACCAGAAGCCAGACTGCATATCCCGAGGTGCCCAGGACCGTCGCAGTCCTGGGCACCGTTACCAAACCGTGGACGGCGATGCTCGCCAGGCCGGCCACCCGCCTGGATGTCTCGACCTCTCGAGCCTCTACAGCCCCTTCGGACACAGTTATCCGAGACGGACGATGGCGGCTATTGGGCCACCTCCGCTGGGACCCTGGTGCAACGCGGCAACCGAGACGAAGACCGCGGGGTCATTGACTGCGGCGCCGACAACGCCGCCGACGGCTCCCTTGATATGGCGATGATGATGCACATCGGAGTCGTCGAGCGATACCTGGCGCCGTCCCCGCAACCGTGAGGTGGGGTCGGCCTCACACTTGACGAATACGTTGACGAGTCGGTCGCCGAGGTCCTCCCACCGGGCCCGCTCGGGTAGATCCAGGCCGGCATTGCGGATAGCCCGGTAGACCCCTTCCTGGTCGAGGGCGTCGTTCATGACGTCGTGGCCGATCCGATAGTCGCCGCCGGCACGCGGTGCGTTGCCGACCACGACTGTTTGCGCCTGGTCGAGCTCGACACCCGAAGAGCATGATGCAACCGACGAGAACAGGCTGAGGTCGTGGCCAATTTGCCCGGCGCTCGGCATCTCGATCTCTCCGAGAGCTACTGCAATTCCGAGGGCGGAAGTGCCATTCGAGACGTTCATAGACTCGAGCGGATCCTCGGTGTACACCGTGTGGCCCCGGGACTTGGCGTCGTTGATCGTCTCCATGACCAGCAGCGGGGTTTTGGTTTGGACATAGTGGACGTCGGCGGGGTCTTCGATGCCCGCTTCGGCCATGGCACGCCGTACACCCTCAGCCACCTTCTCGACCATTGCCGGCCGACCAATATCCTCTGGCAGGATCACATCACTCATCGCATAGCCGACGGCCAAACGTGACTCGTCGGAAACCGGGCCGTCATCCTCGATCTTGGCGAACACGGTGGCATGCGGACACAGGATTCCGTCGGTGCCTCCGGACCACACCATCGGGATCTCCTTGACTTCCTCCCAGGGTCGTGTGCCCTTGTCCATGAGGACCTTGCGGAAGGCCTGGTCGGCAAGAATTCGTGTGAAGTCGTTTACTCCACCGTTGCCCTCTGTCTTTCCGACCACGGCAACTACGCCATCGGCATCGAACACACCATCGTCGATCAGCTTCGCCAGTCCCGACGCATCGCTAACACTCTCGAGAACGACCTTCCGTACCTCGATGGCCATGTTGCCCACTCCCTTGTGTAGCCGGACCTTTCCCAAACTCGCGACCGTCGGAATGCGGCTGCGAAGTACTCATCATCGGACCAAACCTCACCAAGAGACTAGGGACGAACGGCCCTCACTGGGCGGCGAGTCGGGAGACCAGCGACACCGCCGTACACTGTCCCGGCCATGGGAGTTGCCGTAATCCGTTCAGTACCAGATTCCTTCATTCGGGCTCTTGTCATGGGGGAGCGTCCGCTGATCGACACCGCTCGCGCCCGCACCCAGCACGAGGCCTACCAACGGCTGCTCGAAGACGCGGGATACGATGTGCGGGTCGTTGCCGCCGACGAGGCCTGTCCCGACTGCCCATTTGTCGAAGACACGGCGGTCGTGCTCGACACCGTGGCAATTGCCACCCGACCCGGCGCACCGGCACGGCGCGGGGAGGTGGCTGCGGTGGCTGCCGAACTGGAGCGCTTGAAGCCGGTGCGCACCATTGAAGGCCCCGGAACCGTCGACGGCGGCGATGTGCTCCGGATCGGCGACACGCTCTACGTTGGCCGCTCCACCCGCACCAACGATGCCGGCATAGAGCAGTTGGGCGCCATCGCCGCGGACGACGGTCTGCGGGTTGTCGCGGTTCCGGTGCGCGGTGTTCTCCATCTCAAGTCGGCTGCCGCCCAACTCGATGAGGCTACGGTGCTGGTAGCGCGGGACTGCATCGATCCGGAAGTCTTTGCCGGCTACCGGCTGATCGACAAGGCACCGGGAGAAGAGCATCTTGCCAGTGTGCTGCGACTTGCTTCGGGCCGATTGGTAATGACCACAACCGCTCCCCACACCCGGCAGCGCCTGCAGGAGCACGGGTATGCCCCGGATGTCATCGACTCGTCCGAGTTCCAGGCTGCCGACGGTGGCCTCACCTGTCTGTCGATCCTGATCGACGACTAGTCCTACCGTCCGACGCGTAGGCAAAGGGAGGTGCGGTCTCCTCTACGGTTCTTGCGCTGCCCACCCCGACATCTCGGCCCGAGCCACGCCGGAACAGGGGAGGTGCAGTCTCCGCTGGTTCTACCGGCTCCACTAGTCACCGGCCAGCGGTGCGAGCGCGCTCAGCAGCTGGCCGCGGTATTCGAGCAACGCGTCCCTTCCTTTGCCGGTCAGGGAGACCGTCGTCTCGGGCTTACGGCCGTTGTAGCCCTTGACGACGTCGACGTATCCGGCCGCCTCGAGCTTCAACAGGTGAGAACCGAGGTTCCCCCAGGTGAGCCCGGTCTGTTGCAGCAGGTAGGTGGCGTTGGCGCTTTCGACGACATACAGGTTGGTCATTATCGCCAACCGGGCCGGTTCGTGGATCAGCCGGTCGACCGTCGGCGTAACCGTGGCTTGTCCCTGCTCAGGCTTCGCCATCGGCCACGACCCCCGTCTCCAGGACCGGGTAGTTCCGCAGGAAGCGCGCCAGCTTGTAGAACCCAACCGCTGCCACGATCAGTCCGGGGCCGCCGAACGCAAGCCAAGGGGCCACCCTCGTATCCCACAGAACGTCGGGCCAGATGAGGATCGGCATGGCCAAGCCGACGATCACGCCGTATGCGTAGAACCGGGGGACGTCGAGCAGATAGGCCATCGCTCCAAGGACGATCATCGAATTGAGGAACCAGAGCAACGGAACCACGAGACCGGCGACGTCGACGTCCGAATCGGCTCGGTATGCGATGGCCGCCACGACGAAGGCAAGTATGCCGAGTAGCACCGAGCCGAGCAGAACCAATCGGGTCTTGGTGATCTTGCGACGACGAGCCGGTCCCGGCTTGAACTCGCCGAGGCGGGAGCGGAGCAGGTGGCGTCGCCACAGCAGAAGCGGCACCGTCACCGCGATTGCCAGACCAAGCGTGAGCAGCATCGACAAGGCTTCGCTCTGCATCTGGTCTGCAAACACCGCCGCAACACCCATGGTGATCAGCATTGCGCCAATGTAGATGTCGAAGATGCCGTCGTCGTAGAACTTGCGGAACGCATCGCGCTCCAGCGTCTTCAGGTCGGTCAATCCCGTTGTCATGTCTGCCTCCGCAACGGTTACTCACGGCAAAGTACTCTGCAGTACAGAGTAAAGCTTCGCAGGTCGCTTGTGAAGTCCTCTTTTTGCCGGGACCAGTGACCGCAGTCGAGGCGACCGTCGACACCCCGTCCCGGTCGGCATAAGCTTTCGCCATGCTTGCTGCGAGTCTGCTCTTCATCCTCAGCCTGTTGGGTCTGATCGGCGCGGTGAATGCGCTGCGCGGACCGGCCACCCACCGCAAGCCCCAATACCGTCCCCCGTGGCTACCGGTTCTACTGACTGCGGAAGCAGTCCCCATCCGAGTTGCCCTCCATGGTGTCTTGGCAGCGCTGCTCATCTGGGCGGGGGCATTGGATCGATTGGCGGGAAGAATTGGGCTCGTTCTCACCATCCTCACCTGGGTCGGCTATGTCGCCATTCAGTGGCGGGCCGCAAGCACCAGGGAAGTGATGGCTGCGGCGTTGCAGGATGTCGGCATCGATCCCGACGGTTTTGCCCATGTCGACTGGCGTCGAGTGCTTGCGGTCTATCCGTACCGAATACCAAAGAGCATCATCCGGATCGAGGACATCGAGTATGCACCCGGCTTGCACCTGGACATCTACCGGCGAAGCGATCTCGAGAACCGTCCCCACCCGACGCTGCTCTACGTCCACGGGGGATCGTGGCGTGGAGGCAATCGGCGTCAGCAAGGCCGGCCGCTGCTGCACCGCCTGGCGGAACAAGGCTGGATTGCCGTGTCGGCGTCGTACCCGCTGGCGCCGACGGCCACCTTCCCGGATCAGTTGGTTGCCCTGAAGAGGGCTCTTGCCTGGTTGCGGGAGGAAGGCACCGCCTACAGCGTTGATCCGTCATTCATCGCCATCTCCGGCGGCTCGGCCGGAGGCCATCTTGCGGCACTAGCGGCGTTGACGGCGAACCGGCCGGAATTCCAGCCCGGCTTCGAGGACCAAGACACCGCGGTGCAAGCCGCGGTCCCGGTGTACGGGATATACGACTTCTTGAACCGCAATCGCACCAGAGACGAGTGGCCGATCATTCCCCGCTGGGTGATGAAGGTAGATAAGCACGAAGACGAAGAGCTGTACCGCCGGGCGTCTCCACTCGACCAGGTCCATGCCAAAGCACCGCCCTTCCTGGTGGTCCATGGGGCAGCCGACTCGGTGGTGCCTACCGCCGAAGCTCACCAGTTCGTCGCCGCGCTGCGCGACGTGTCGCACAACGCAGTCGGCTATGTCGAGGTACCCGGCGCCAATCACGCCTTCGATGCGCTCGACTCGCTGCGTACCCACTACGTCATCAGCGGTGTGCAACGGTTCCTCGAGTCCATCCGGGTCACGTCCGATCGGGCCTAGCATCCGGGCCTATGCATGAACTGGCGCTGGCAGACGCTGTGATCAAGGCCGCGTTGCGCGCCGCCGACGAGGCCGGCATGGACCGCATCGACAAACTGGTGGTCAAGGTCGGCGAGCTGCAACAGATCGAGAAGGATCTATTCGAGTTTTCGTTGACCAGCGTCCTTCCCACCCAGGACGAGCGTATCGCCGACGCAGAATTCGAAGTCACCGAGGAGAGGGTTCGTTTTGGCTGCAAAGCCTGCGGGCACGAATACGCCAAGGACGAAGCAGCCCTGGATGGCGGGGGCGACGCGGACGAGGCAATCCATTTCATCCCCGAGCTATCCCACGCGTTTGCCCGCTGCCCGTCGTGTGGCAGCCCGGACTTCGAGATCCTCGCCGGGCGAGGCATAACGCTGGAGCGCATAGAAGGAAGCAGCGCCGACGATGGTTGAGTCGATTGATCCGCGCCCATTCACCATCGAGGAGCGGCTTGCGGGCGTGCAACGGTTGGTCGGTGTCACCGGGAGCAAAGGCGGCATCGGCAAGAGCGTTGTCGCTGCAACACTTGCCCTGGCCTTGGCCGATCGTGGTGTGAAGGTTGGTCTCTTCGACCTCGATTTCACATCCCCGAGTGACCATGTCGTGCTCGGGATCGATCGGAGGTTTCCCGAAGAGGAATTCGGAGTCGATCCGCACGTAGTACATGGGATTCACATGATGTCCGTGGCATTCTTCGCGGGCGACGCCGCAGTGCCTTTGCGAGGAGCGGCCACCACGAGCGCCTTACTCGAGTTGCTGGCCATAACGAGATGGGGAGACCTCGAGGTCCTGCTGCTCGACATGCCCCCCGGTCTGGGAGACACCAGCCTCGACGTCATCAACCTGGTCCCACGACTCCAGTTCCTGCTCATCGGCAACGGTTCTCGGGTAGTGGTCGAGAGTGTGCGCCGCGCCGCCGGGCTCCTGTCAGAACTGAATGTGCCGTTGATCGGCCTCCTCGAGAACATGCGGCGCAGCCAGACAGGAGTCGTTCGCTCCCTAGCCCAGGAGTTCGGCATGCCCTACCTCGGGGCGATCCCCTTCGATTCCGATCTCGAGGCGGCGCTCGGGAACGTCGGCCGGCTGCGCCGGACGGCGGTATACGGGGCACTCGGCGAACTGGCCGAGTCTCTCAGCTAGCCGAATCAGTACCGCTTCCTGGAGTACTCGAGTGCCCGCTCCATCACCGCTTTTTCTGCCTTGGCCACGCCACCGGCGTCAAACGGTGGTTGCGGGTCATACTCGATCATGAGTTGCATCGCCTGGGCGGCAGTACTGTCCACGAGGAGTTCGGCCAGGCGCAGTGCCATGTCGATGCCCGACGAGACACCGGCGGCGGTGATGATGCGGCGGTCCAAATGCTCGACGACTCGGCTCGCCACCGGCTTGGCTCCGGTGCGCTCCAAGATGTCGTAGGCGCTCCAGTGAGTCGTCGCCTCCAGACCGTCGAGCAGCCCGGCGGCGCCGAGTACGAGCGCCCCGGTGCACACCGAGGTGGTGAACCGGGTGGTCTCGTGAGCTTGTCGCAACCATGCCAGCACCCGCTCATCGCGCATCAATGCTCGCGTACCGACACCGCCCGGAAACACGATGACATCCGGCGCCCGTACCTCTTCGAGAACGGCATCAACCGCCAACCCGAGGAACCCATTGTCGGTGCGGATGTTGCCGGGTCGGTGGCCGACGAAGACCAGCTCAGAGTCGGGGAGTCGCTGCAGCACCTCGTACGGCCCGACGGCATCGAGTGCGGTGAGTCTGGGAAAGATGGGGATGGCGATCAGCATTGTTCTCCCTCATTCGGTGCAGTGAGGATAAGGGCTACGGTGGTGTCACTATCACGCGGGAGGCGACGGTGAAGAAGATCGGTCTGTTGGGGGGAATGAGTTGGGAGTCGTCCGTGGAGTACGAGCGTCTCATCAACACCGAGGTGCGCCATCGCCTTGGCGGAGTTCACTCGGCCGACCTGCTGATCCGTTCCTACGACTTTGCTGAGATCGAGGCATTGCAGACGGCCGGGCAATGGCGTGACGCCGGCGCCCGGCTGGCTGCCGACGCTTGCCGCCTCCAAGACGCCGGAGCAGAGTTGATCGTGCTGTGTACCAACACTATGCATCTCGTTGCCGACCAGATAGAGGATGCCATCGATGTTCCGTTTCTGCATCTTGCCGACACGACGGCGGCAGCGGTGATTGCTGCTGGCCTCGAGACCGTCGCCCTGCTGGGCACCCGCTTTACGATGGAGAAAGACTTCTACCGAGGCCGGTTGCAGGCCCACGGGCTGCGTGTGATCGTCCCCGAGGAGCCCGACCTGACTGTGGTCCACGACGTCATCTACGACGAGCTCGTCCAGGGTCGAATCCTCGACACGTCGCGGGCCCGCTACGTCGAGATCATCGATCGCCTCGTCGAGCGAGGAGCGCAGGGAGTGATCGCCGGCTGCACCGAGATCGAGTTGCTCGTGACCCGGGACGATGTCACGATTCCCTACTTCCCAACCACCCGGCTCCACGCCTTGGCGGCAGTCGAGGCGGCGCTTCCCTGAGGTTCCGGCAGTGCTCAGACCCTGGGGGTAAGAATCACAATCGGTATCTGGCGTTCGGTCCTGGCCTGATAGGTCGCGTATCCGTTGTAGGCGTCGAGCACTCGCGGCCATAAGCGCGCCCGCTCCTCGCTGCCGGCGGTCCGGGCCGACATACGCAGCCGGTCGCCGAGGATCTGAACCCCTACTCGCGGCTCGGTCATGAGGTTCAAGTACCACTCGGGGTGGTCGTCGCGGCCGCCCCATGACGCCACGATCGCCAGGTCGTCACCATCCGTCAGGTAGAGCAGAGGGATTGTGTGCCGTTTGCCGGTGCACCGCCCCACGGTTGTCAGCAGCAACATGTCGTTGTCGACGAGCCGTCGCCCGATGATGCCTCGCGTTGCCCTGTAGAGGAGGGTGTGGAGGGTGGACAGGCTCTTGGCGGCACGGTCATGCATCGGCGACAGCCTAGGTCCACTGATTTCGGCCAGAACCGACACGACGTCGGAGTCGCTCGTGGCATCTTCTACCATTCAATGATGGCGGTCGACGATGTCGTGCGGGCAGTGGCCGAATCTGCGCTCAGCGTGGACGAGCGGCTCGGGTTCCTGGAGCTATGTGAACCACGGTCCGTGGAAGAGTTGCTGGCCGACCGTTATCGGGTCGAGGCGCATCGACGGGTCATCGAAAGCGCCGTCGAAAACGGCACCGTCCTCGAAGGGGCGCTGGCCGATCGCCTCGCCGAAGTGCTGGTGGCCCTTCTCGGGCACGCAGAGAGCTTGTCGTTCCTGGAACGGCGGGTGCTGGCCGGTGCAGTCGAGTATTTTGTGCAGTCCGACGACGACGATGGCGATTTCGCCTCTGATCACGGATTCGAGGATGACGCCCGAGTCGTTGCAGCGGTGTGTGAGGCGCTCGGCAGGCCCGACCTCGCCGGTCTGATCAGATGACCTCGTCGTCCGTCCTTGGGGGGAGGCGACCGGTCCCTAGCGGCGCCACAGCTCCGGGGTAAACAGCAGGATGACGGGGAAGATCTCGAGACGGCCGACGATCATCAGGAACGACAGCAGCCACTTGCCGGCGTCGGGTACCAGGGCATAGTTCGAGGTTGGGCCGACGGCAGCCAGACCGGGGCCCACATTGCCCACGGACGAGGCGACGGCTGATGCCGAGGTGACCAGATCGAAACCGGTCCCCGCGATGTCGTTGATTATGCCGAAGGCCAGCGTGCCCGTCATGAAGATGAACATGTACAGCAGAAAGAAAGACTGCACCGACTCGACGATGGAGTCGGGAACGACATCTCGGCCTAGTCTCACGGGAAAGATGCCCTTCGGATGAATCACACGGCGCAGGTCGGCTTTGGAAGCCTGATACAGCACGCCGAGGCGATACGGCTTCATCGATCCACCGGTCGAACCGGCCATGCCCCCTACGAACATCAAACCAAGCACCATTATCTGCAGTGCCGCCGGCCACACACCGAAATCTGCAGTGCCGTAGCCTGTGGTCGTTACCAGCGACGTAATCGTGAACAGCGAGTCGCGCAGGATGTCGAGGATCGCTCCCGACCACGTCCCAATGATGGCAACGATGGTGGCGACGATGATGATCCCGCCGTAGAGGCGAAATTCGGCGTTCCGCAGGTAGTCGCGCGGCTTGGCGATCGATCGAAAGTGGAGCGCAAACGATGCCCCTGCGATGAACATGAAGAGGATCACCACCCACTGCGCATAGGGGCTGAAAGCCGCCATTGAACGAGCATCGGTGCCGAATCCCCCGGTCGACATCGTGGTGAAAGAGTGAGCTACCGCTTCGTAGAGGGTCATGTCGCCGATCCACAAAAGCACCGCTTCGACGGCGGTGAAGGCCGCATAGACGAACCACAGCCGCTTGGCGGTCTCCCGGAAACGCGGGGTGAGGCGGTCGGGGGTAGGGCCGGGGGACTCGGCCCGAGCCAGTTCCACACCACCTACACCGAGCAGCGGAAGGATCGCAATTGAGAGCACGATGATCCCCATGCCGCCGATCCATTGGGTGAACGCCCGCCACAGCAGGATTCCCTTTGCCAGTTCCCCAGGGTCGGGGACTATCGAGGCCCCGGTCGTTGAAAATCCAGCCGCGGTCTCGAAGAACGCATCGCTGAAGTCGGTGATCGTCCCTGAGAATAGGTACGGCAGGGTCCCGAAGAAGGTCATCGCAATCCAGGACAAGCCGACGATGGCAAAGCCTTCCCGGGCCGTCAATGCCGTAGTGTCGCCCTTGCCGAACTGCCAAGCCCAGCCGCCGCTTCCCATGGTTACCGCGGCCGCCAGTGCCATTTGCCACGCATCGGAGAACTCCCCGTAGATGAGAGCGACCAGCACGGGCAGCAGCATGGCGACACCGATCGCACCAACGACCGCCCCGATGACCCGGAGGAGACGACGGATCGACATCAGCCCGAGAGCTCGCCGACCAGTTGGATCGAGCCTGGAAGCGAGATGACGATGAGTCGATCACCCTCCTCGACCTTGGTTTGCCCCCGGGGCACAAAAGCTCGGTCATCGCGAATTATGCCGCCGACTATCACATCGTGTGGCAGGTGGATCTCGCGCAGCGTTTGCCCGACGATGTTGCTCGATTTGGCAACCTCTACCTCGAGCGCCTCGGCTTCGCTGTCCTGGAAAGTCACCACCGAATGAATGCGGCCGCGGCGCACGAAACGGAGGATCTCGTTGGCAGCAGACAGACGTGAGGAGACGGCACCGTCGATGCCAACGCCGGCGAGCAATGTCACCAGGTCGAGCCGGTGGAACCGGGATACCGCGGTGGGGATACCAACCGCCTTGGCGACCAAGGATCCGAGGATGTTGATCTCGTCCCATCCGGTCAACGCCAGCGCAGCATCGGCGGTCTCGAGACCTTCACTGTGAAATAGCTTGGGGTCGGTAGGATCGCCGCAGACCGCCACCACCCGCGGGTTGTCGGTGGCGATGTGACGAACCCGGTCCGGGTCGGGGTCGACCAGCACAGTCTGGATGTTCTTCTGACACAGACGTTTTGCGGTGAGCTCGGCGACACGAGTCGTACCGAAGATCACCACCTTGCGCGCCGGCTCCAGGTGGAGGCCCAGCATGTCGAGCGCCTCATCGGCCTTGTCGGTTTCGACCATGATCAACACGTGATCGCCGGGCAGGATGCGGGTGCCGCCTCGGGCAATGATGGTTTCGCCGTGACGGATGATTGCCGCGACCAACCACGACCAACCCTCGACCATGCTGCGAAGCTCGGTAAGTGCCATACCGGCGGCGGGAGCGTCGGGTCCGATGTAACCGCCGACGAGTTCGAGCTTGCCGTCGGCGAACTCACGAACCTCGGATACGCCACGCTGCCGGACCAGTAGTTCCAGCTCCCGGGCTGTGGCATCTCCCGGATCGATGAGCAAATCGACTCCGAGGGCAGCTGCCCCGGAGCGGAGCTGGGGATCTTCCACCCGAGCGATACGGCGTGGAGTCCCGATCCTGGCTGCAGCGTGACACGCAAGGACGTTTACCGCATCGGATGACGTGACGGCAATGAAGAGATCGGCACGGGCGGCGCCCGCCTCCTCGAGAACCTCCTGGCTCGATCCGTTCCCGGTTATGACTAGACAGTCGATTTGCTCTTGTACATCGGTTGCGGTGCGGGGGTTGGACTCGACTACCACCACGTCCTGACCTTCGACCGAGAGACGCTCGGCGAGGTGGGAGCCGACTGCCCCGGCACCAATCACAACAATTCGCATACAGACCTGTCAATCAGAGGAGCCCCAGAGTAATCGGCGACCGGCCGGTCCCGATATCACAGGAGGCCAGCTAGCCAATAGCCTGAACGATGCCGTGAATCAGCAACCCGACGAGGCCGCCTACGAGTGTCCCGTTGATGCGAATGAACTGCAGGTCTCGGCCGACTTGCAGCTCGAGCCGGCGACTGGTCTCATCCGCATCCCAGCGCTTCACCGTGGTTGCGATGATTGCAGCTACCTCCGGCCCCGTCCTGTCGGCGAGGTGGCCGGCGAGATTTCCCACCCAGGCGTCCACAGTTCTCCGGAGCTCGTCATCAGTGCGAAGGCGATCCCCTGTTGTCCGCGCCAGCTGCTCGAGCCGTTTGCGTAGATCGGAGTCCGGTTGCTCGGCTGCGGAAACCAGGCTCTGCTTGAGCCCTTCCCAGATCCCATCGGTCCAGTCCCTGAACTCGGGATGATGCAGCAGCTGGCTCTTGAGTTCCTCGCCTCTCTCGCGGAGTTCTGGTGAAGTCCTGAGGTCGTCCGCCAGCGTTTGCATCTTGGCATTGAGGATTTTCCGAATCTCATGGTCGGGGTTGTTGGCGATTTCCCCGATGAAGCTCTGCAGGCTCACGTAGAGCTTCTCGAAGACGACATCGTCGACGGGTTCGGGCACCCACCATGGTGATTCCTCGCGGATGCGGCGGCGCAGCAGAGTGCGGTTCTCTGCGATCGAGGCCGCCATGCCGCGCAGTGCTGCAGTGACAACGGCCTCGTGCTGGCCGCCTTCCACGGCGCGATCGAGCAATGATCCGGCAACCATGGCTGCGTCGATGGCCTCGATGCGTCCTGCCACGAGCTCCTGGATGCTGTCCTGCACCTCCTCTTCCCGAACCGTCTCGGCCAGAGCGGCAATCACGCTTGCGGCTTGTCGGGCGGTAGTGGCGACGTTCTCCGGCTCGGCCAGCCATTCGCCGAGCCGCCCGGCCGGGTCGGCGGCGCGGATCCGCTCGACGAGAGCTGCGGGGTTCATGAAGTTGCGCTGCACGAACTCGCCCAGCCCGCGTCCGATTGCATCCTTGCTGCGGGGGATGAGAGCGGTGTGCGGGATCGGAATGCCGAGCGGGTGGCGAAAGAGCGCGGTGACGGCGAACCAGTCGGCGACACCGCCGATCATGGCGGCTTCGGCGCCGGCCTGTACGTAGCCCCAGGCTCCGGTGCCGTCCGTGAATGCATGGGTGGCGATGAAGACCAAGGTGGCGAGAACGAGCAAGCCGACGGCGTTGCGCTTCATCGTCCGCAGTCGTCGCGCCCGCTTGTCATCGAATGAGGCCATCAAGTCCGGTGTGCTCATGCCCCCGATTTCAACTCGCTTGTGTCGCAACTTAGACCTTGTAGACAGATGTGAGTTTCGCCGACCCGTCCGTCGCTCCCTCCCGGCGTAGCTGAACCCGCCCCGACATATCGGCCTGAGCCACGCAAGCACGAGGTGGGCGCCGGCTTGCAGCCATCCCGTTAAGGTGGCCGCTTCTCAAGGCAAGGAGGCGAGCATCGCTTCGACGGTGCGGGTGGGTCTGGGCGATGGAGCCCGTGCTGTCTCGCCGCTGCTGCTTGCCATCGTTCCGTTCGGGCTGGTACTCGGAGTGACCGCCGCGGCCACTGTGGTCGGGGGAGTACTTGGGATTGCCACTTCGTCGATCATATTTGCCGGAGCCGCCCAGCTGGTGACGGTGCAGCTGCTCGATGCCGGCACCAGCATCTTCGTTGTGATCCTGACCGCCCTGGTCGTCAATGTTCGCCATTTGATGTACAGCGCGGCCCTGGCACCCCATTTCAACGAATTCCCGAGGCGGGCCCGCTGGATGCTGCCCTACCTACTCACGGACCAAGCCTTTGCCCTCTCGATTGCCCGCTACGAGACAACAGACGACCCTCTCTACAAGCGCTGGTACTTCGTTGGAGCCGGTCTCACGCTCTGGATCTTCTGGCAAATCGCGACGGTCGCTGGGGTTCTGCTGGGGGCGCAGATACCGGACTCGCTTGGCCTGAGCTTTGCCATTCCCCTCGTCTTCCTGGCACTGCTCATCCCCGTCGTGCAGACCCGCCCCGGTTTGCTGGCGGCCGTTGTCGGCGGCTTGGTGGCGGTAGCTGCCGCTGATGCGCCCTACGGGTTGGGGCTCGTCATCGGGTCGCTGGCAGGCATCAGCTCCGGGGTGGCGGCCGAGCAGGTGGGTAGACGTTGATGTGGGGCGCGGTCATCGCCATTGGGCTCGGGACGTACCTGACTCGATTGTCGTTCATTGGGGCATTCGGGGAGAGGGAGATGCCGGTGTGGTTGGAGCGCCCGTTGCGCTATGTGGCGCCGGCTGTGCTGGGAGCGATTGTGCTTCCCGCAGTTGTCATGCCGGACGGCGTCATCGAATTCGCTCCATCATCCAACCCCCGCTTTCTCGCCGGAGTGATTGCAGCCGCCGTTGCGATCAGGTTTCGCAACATCACCGTGGTCATCACTGTTGGCATGGCGGCGTTGTGGATCCTGGATGCGCTGCTGTGACGGTTGGTGTTGAGCGTGGTCCGTGCCATGCTGGCGACGATGGCACTCACCCAGCGAAAGACGGTTGAATGAAGAAGATCCGCGACTGGATCTTTACGATCCCCTTCCTGGTCTCCTTTGGCTTGACGCTGACTGTGTTCGAGCCCATCGCCCGGATTGCCCGCCTCTTCGGGCTGCGCCCCATGGAGGTGACGATGGGCGTGATGCAGCGGATCCTGCTGGGGGTGTTCCGCATCAGTGGAACTCGTCTCGATGTGGAGAGGTCACCGCTGGTGCAGCCCCGTACCGGGTACATCCTGGTTTCCAATCACCAGAGTATGTTCGACGTCCCGATCTTCGGCGGTCTGCTGTTCAGTAACTACCCGAAGTACGTCTCGAAACGGGAATTGGGTCGCTGGCTGCCGTCGATATCGTTCAACCTGAAACACGGCGGCAATGCTCTCATCGATCGCAACGATCCGCGGCAGGCCCGGGAGGCAATCCGGGAACTGGGGGAAGCAGCCCAGCGGCGCAACGTTGCCGTGGTGATATTCCCGGAAGGCTCACGTTCGCGAGATGGCAGGCTCCGGACCTTCAGGTTTGGTGGCCTCAATGAGCTGATCGCAGCCGCCCCGTCGCTACCGATCGTCCCGGCAACCATCGACGGATCATGGGAACTGCTGCGTAACAAGCTCTTCCCCGTCCCATTCGGCACCAGGGTGCGGGTCCGCTTCTCGGCACCGCTGCAGCGGCTCCCGGGTGAAGACCCGTCCGACCTGGCAGAACGTGTCAGGGAGGTCATCGAAGAGACACTGCTGGAGTGGCGCGCCGCCCATGCCTAGCGAGTGTGATTGCTTCGAGGAAATCACGCGACTTCATCACTTCTTCCAGGACTGGTTTCGGGGGGATCTCGATCCGGTCGACTTCAAGATCTGCGAAGACGCCCTTGCTCCCGGCTTTGCCATGGTCACTCCCAGCGGGGATCTAGTCAGTCGCGATGAGATCCTCGAAGCCATTTGGCGACATCGCTCTCGCGAGTCCAAGAGGTTCTCGATCGAAACCGTCGGGCGCGGTTGCGAGCAGCTCAACGGCGTTCACCTGGTTACGTACGAGGAACGGCAGGGCGGGGTCCGTTCAACCATCCGGTTGTCGACCGCCGCCCTTGCCGAGACCGACGGCCGCTTTGTGTGGCACCGGGTTCACGAGACCTGGGTCACCGTCTGAGTCGGTCTCCCGGATCGTCTCGGACGGTCACAGCTGCTTCCAGACATACATCACGCCCGGGTTGTCTCTGCTCCGCTCGACCTGAAAATCCATTGCCCGCACCAAGTCGAGCATTCTGTGGTTGGCGGTGAGTACTTCGCCCTCCATCATGTCCAAACCCCGCGCCCGTGCGATCTCCATCAGTCGTTTCAGCATGCGCTGTCCGATGCCGTGCCCTTGAAACTCGTCGGAGACCACGAGGGCGAATTCGGCACTGTTCTGGTCGGGATTGGTCACGTAGCGAGTGACGCCGTGCTCGACCTCGTGGCCGTCCTCCTCGGTAACGGCGATCAGAGCCATTTCGCGGTCGTAATCGATCTGGGTGAACCGGACCAGCATCTCGGGTGTGAGTTCATGGACTGCGTGCATGAAGCGGAAGTACTTGGCCTCGTCCGATAGGTTGCGTATGAACTCCTGCTCGATCTCGGCGTCCTCCGGGCGAATCGGGCGGATCGCCACGTTACGCCCGTCTGGTAGCTGGAAGCTGGTCTCGAGGTCCGCCGGGTATGGGTGGATGGCCATATGTGCATAGGCGTCGGTCGATGGCTTGGGCACACGTACAACGATGCGGGCGTCGACCGCCATTGCGCCCCGCTCGTCCATGATCAACGGGTTTATGTCCATTTCCTGGATCCACGGCAGCTCACATGCCATGTTCGACACCCGAAGCAGCACATCGACCAGAGCGTCGGTGTTGGCCGCCGGCATGTTGCGGAATTCTTTGAGACTCTTCGAGATCTTGGTGCGCCGGATGAGATTGCGGGCCAGGCGGTCGTTCAGTGGCGGCAGCGCTACCGCGGCGTCCTCCAAGACCTCGACCCAGGTGCCACCGGCGCCGAAGCTGATCACCGGCCCAAAGACCGGGTCGTTGATGACCCCGACCATCACCTCACGTCCGTTGGTGGTCCGGTGCATCTGCTCCACCGTTACGCCCTGAATGTCTGCATCGGGGCGTTTCTGCTGCACCCGATCGATCAACTCCCGGTAGTTGCCCCGCACGTCTGCGGCGCTGCGAATATTGAGCTTCACACCACCAACGTCGGACTTGTGAGAGATGTCCTCCGAGTAGATCTTCATGGCTACCGGGAAACCCATTGACACCGCCAGCACCAGTGCCTCTTCGGCGGTGCGGGCGATCCCATTGCGCACGGTGGGGACGTGGAATGCTTCCAGTAACGCAATCGACTCGGGTTCGGTGAGTACCTCGCGCTTCTCGTTGAGAGCACTCTCGATGATCAATCGCGCCGCCTCGATATTCGGTTCCTCGTGATCGATGGGCAGGCGTCCCGGCACCTGGAGCAGCAATCGCTGGTTGTTGCGATACGACGCCAGGTAGTGGAAAGCGTCGACTGCCGCTTCCGGAGTGTTGAAAGTCGGGATCCCAGCCTGGCGGAAGACAGATCGCGCATGGTCTACCTGCTTGCCACCCATCCACGACGTGATGATCGGCTTGCGGTTCTTCCCGGCAGCGTCAACCACGGCTTCCGCGACGTCGAGTGGCTTGGTCATGGCTTGTGGGGTGAGGATCACGAGCACCCCATCGACTGCTTCGTCCCGGAGACAGATGTCGATGGCCTCGCGGTACCGTTCCGGGGGAGCGTCCCCGATGATGTCGACGGGATTGCGCGTCGACCAGGTTGCCGGCAAGACTTCGTCGAGGGCCTTGACCGTCTCCTCGCCGATCTGGGCCAGGCTCAGATCGGCCTCCGGAACGTGGTCGGCGGCTAGTACCGCAGGACCACCGGCGTTGGTGACGATTGCGATCCGATCCCCGCTCGACTTGTACTTCGACGACAGGGTTCCTGCGGCCGCAAACACCTGACTGATCGTTTCGACCCTCACCACGCCGGATCGAGCCAGTGCGGCGGAAAAAGCTTCGTCACCGCCGACCAGGGCCCCGGTGTGTGACATCGAAGCGGCGGCACCCTCCGAGTGGCGGCCCGCCTTGATGGCGATGACAGGCTTGATGCGGGCGGCAGCCCGCAATCCGCTCATGAAGCGCCGCGACTGGTTGAGGCCTTCGATGTAGAGGATGATGCTCTCGGTCTTGGGGTCGGAGGCGAGGTAGTCGAGCATGTCACCAAAATCGAGATCGGCAGCAATGCCGGTGGATACCACGGCCGAAAAGCCGACGTCGCGACTTTCAGCCCAGTCGAGAATCGAGGTACACAAGGCTCCTGATTGTGAGACCAGCGCAATTGTCCCCTCCGCCGCTTTGTTGTTCCCGAACGTGGCGTTGAGGCCGATGCTCGGCCTGATCAACCCGAGGCAATTTGGGCCCAGAAAACGGATTCCGTGGGAGCGGGCTGCGTCCCGTACCTTTTCTTCGAGGGCCCGGCCCGTCTCACCGACCTCACGAAAGCCGGCAGACAAGATGATCATCGACCTGATGCCGTGGGCACCACATTGCTCGACGATCCCGGGGACCGTCCGGGCGGGGGTGGCCACTATTGCAAGGTCGAGTTCACGGCCTATCGATTCGAGGTCGGGATAGGCCTTCTGACCCTGTACTTCGTCTCGCTTCGGGTTGATGGCATAGATGTCACCGGCAAAGCCGCCTTCGAGCAGATTCTTGAAGACGACTTGGCCGACAGAATCGGCGGTTTCACTGGCTCCAAACATCGCCACCGATTTTGGGGCGAATAGGGCTTTCAAGTAATGCGGACGCATTTCGCTCGGCCTCCTCGGACCTTTTTGCTATCACCTTGTTCACTAATGGTGGCAGCAGCTAGGGCCTCGCGGCCCCTGAACCGCGCCAGCCGACCCCGAGCCGGTCGGCGGTTCGATGCCTCGCCGGAAATGTGATGTGGGGACCACCGTCCCCGCGGCGCAGGGCCGTGGGCCTCTCTCGCTACCATCCCGGGCCCATGGAAGTATCTCCCCGTGGGTACGTATCTGCGATCGAAGAGTGGCGGAAGGCACGTGACCACTTCTTCAAATCGCACTACGCCTCACCGCTGGGAGAAGTAGCTCGAGACGCCTTTGCCGGTCTTTCGTACTTCGACGTGGACCCCGAGCTGGTGTTCTCCGCTGAACTCGAGCCACCGGCCGAGGACGAGATCGACATCGAGGCCTCTACTGGGACGACATCGCTGTATCGGAAGGCCGGCGAGGTGAAGCTCCCATTGTCTCGCGGGACCGTGTCCCTGGTTGTTCTCCGGGGTGCGGACGACGACATGTTCATTCCCTTTCGCGACAAAACAAACGGAGATGGCAGCTACGAGGCCGGACGCTATGTAGCTGTCGACCGGAACCCCGATGGGGAGTTGCTGATCGACTTCAACAAGGCCACGAACCCCTATTGTGCCTACGATCCTGAGTTCTCGTGTCCGCTGCCGCCCCCGCAGAACACCATTGCGTTTCGCATCGAAGCCGGTGAGATGGCGTTTGCTTAGCCGGCGATTTCCCATCGGTTCCCTGGGGGGAGCCGCAGACTCCTAGACGAATAGTTGCACGTCGGCGTCTGCGGCAAAATCGAGGAAAGCCGTTGCGCCTGCAATGTCACACCCCTCGATCAAGTCGGACTCATCGACACCCATGACGCCCATCGTGGTGGCGCATGCAAAGAAGCGCACCCCGAGTCCCTGGGCCATCTCTATGAACTCGGGCAGGTCCGGCATGCTGGCCTTCTTCATCCAGCTCTTCATCACCTTGGTCGCGGCGGCGGTCGCGCCGGGTACCGCACCGAGCAGATTGGGGATCTTGATCGGGCCCGCAGGGTTGGCCAACGAAGCTACCCGCAGCTTCTCGAACCGGTCCTGGTGGAGTATGTCGAGACCGTAGAAGGTGAAGTAGATGCCAACTTCCCATCCCAGACTTGCAGCCGTTGTCGCCAGAATGAGTGGCGGGTAGGCCTGATCCAGTGTGCCTTTCGAAGCTACCAGGGCAAGTCGTTTGGGCTTCGGCTCAACGCCACTGTCTGTTGCCGCCTCTGATGCTGGGAGCGTCATTGCTTCGTGCCCTTTTCAATCCAGAAGCGCTGGGTGCCGTTCAGGTCTTCGCTGGCGACGAGGGTGTCTCCACGCTGGCGTGCCATCGCAGGAATGTCCTGCAGCGAGCCGGGATCGGTACAGATCAGTTCGAGGACCTGGCCCGGCTCCAGTCTGCCGAGCACCATCCCGGCTTTGTAGACGGGTAGGGGGCAGAGCAGCCCGCTGGTGTCGAGCGTCTCGTGTGTATTGGGGACGTCGGTCTGTGTTGTCATGCTCGTTCCTCTCTCAGATCTGGGGCTGACCCTCATCGCCGAGGATGTGTTCGAAGTAGCTGGTGTACTTGGTGCCGGAGTCGGGCGATATCCCGACGACGATTTTGCCGTGGTCATCGATTTGCCTGATGCCGTGCACTACTGCGCCGGTAGAAGGCCCGACGATCAGGCCCTCACGTCGGTGCAGTTGTTTGGTTGCCTCGTAGGCGTCCTCGTCGTCGACCCGGAGCACATCGTCAATCACGTCCCAGTCGAGGATCCCCGGCTGCTTCGCCTCCTGGAAGCTCTTGAGCCCGGGTAGCCGATGGCCCGGCTGCGGCTCGACCGCGATCACCCGAATCGCCGGATTGCGCTCCTTGAGGTAGCGGCCAACGCCCGTGATCGTCCCGGTCGTGCCGAATCCGGCCACGAAGTAGCTGATTCGGCCCTCTGTCTGTCGCCAGATCTCCGGGCCTGTGGTCTCGTAGTGAGCGCGCACGTTGTCCTCGTTCTCGTACTGATTTGCCAGGGCGAAGCGCGAACCACCGTCCTGCGCCGCGATAGAACGCGCCAGCGCGATCGCTCCATCCTTGGGGTGATCGACCGGGCACAAATCGTCCGGGGTTTCCCAGACCTCAGCTCCCAGCATCCGCAGCATCGTCCTTTTCTCTGCAGGTACCTCGGAGGGAATGGTTACGGTCAATGACTTCCCGGCAAGCGCGGCCAAAGCAGCCAGTGCGATCGCCGTATTTCCCGACGATGCCTCAACTATGTCCCGCCCCTCGAGATCGCCGCGCTCCTGCATGCCCGCCATCAAATAGGTGGCCGCACGGTCTTTCAACGATCCGAACGGATTGAGCCACTCCAGTTTGAGGTAGGCGGTGATTTGGTTGCCGGCCACAACCTGGTTCAGCTGCACTAGCGGCGTCGGATTGTCGACGTCCGGCAGGAGCTGGCGGATGTCCTCATAGCGGCGCACGCTTCGATCGGTCTCGAGCGGCTCCACTTCTGAGGTAACTGTTGTTGTCAATCTGTACTCCCATCAAAAAACCCGCAACGGCTGTTGCCGTCACGGGTGGTGGCCCTCTTCTGGTGGTGGCTTGCTAGCTAGCGACGTACCCGCGCGGCAGTGTGTTGCTGGGACAGCAACAACACGCGGCGGCGGCTAGGTCGTATCTCATTGGGGACGGAGCGTAGTCGTCTCGGAGGTGTCGTCAAGACGTTTGTCTCCGCTCCGGCATCGCCGCACCGGCAACTGCAGCGACTGGGAGCTGAGCCGACCTGACTACTGTGCCCGTCATGAGATTCGGAGCTTTCATTCCCCAAGGGTGGCGTCTCGATCTAGTCGACATCGAAACGTCCCAACAGTGGCCCACCATGCTGTCCGTCGCCAAGACCATCGAGGCGGCAGGATACGAGTCGGTGTGGGTGTACGACCACTTCCACACCGTCCCGATTCCTACGCAAGAGGTCACCTACGAAGCGTGGACGTTGATGGCCGCACTGGCGGCGGCGACGGACACGGTCCGGCTCGGCCAGATGTGCACCTGCAACGGCTACCGAGCGCCCGCGTACTTGGCAAAGGTGGCTGCCACGATCGACGCCATCTCCGGTGGCCGGATCGAGATGGGGATCGGGGCTGGATGGTACGAGCACGAGTACAAGGGGTACGGGTACCCGTTCCCCAAAGCGTCGGTTCGTATCGGCGAGTTGCGCGAGGCAGTTGAGATCATGCAGCGGATGTGGACCGAGGACGTCGTCGACTTCGGAGGCAAGTACTACCAGCTCGACGGGGCGATTTGCCAACCGAAACCGCTGCAGCAACCCCGTATCCCGTTCTGGGTAGCCGGCGGCGGCGAGAAGCTGACTCTCAGGGTGGCGGCGCAGTACGCGTCCTATACAAACTTCGCATCGACACCCGAGGAGTTCGAGCACAAGTCGAACGTGCTGCGCGGTCACTGTGAAGACATCGGGCGCGACTTCGACGAGATCGTTCGCTCCACCAACTTCAACATCGTCTGCGAGGACACAGAGGCCGGGGTCGAGGACCGCATCGAAGAGGTGAAGGACCGCTATCGCCGCTTTGTCGGAGAGGATCGAGTTCAGTCTGTGGAGCGCCTGCTGCGAGCGACCTCGGGCACACCGGAACAGGTCGTGGAGAAGATGAGGCCGTGGGTTGATGCCGGTATGAGCTACGGAATCATCTACTTTCCTGAAGCCGCCTATGACACCTCGAGTCTGCAACGATTCGCGCGCGAGGTAATCCCGGCACTGAGCTGATCCGAATTACAGGAGATGCCAAGGTCAAAGGGGGTTTCGTGACCCTTACAGCAGAGCTGCGTCGGCGCATCGTCGGAACGACTACCGGGCTGTTCGCCCACGCGCCTTATCCGCTCGAGAACTCGCTCGAATACGAGGGCGATCCTGGGCTTTTCGGCCCCGACTCGATCACATGGTCGGTTATCGGCGATGTCGCGACATTCGCCGGAGGCATCCGTGCGCTACTCGTCCAGGCCGCTCACCAAGAAGTGGCGGCCGGCGTGGCAGACCATTCCCGGTATCGGGACGATCCGCTGGGGCGACTTTCCCGGACGTCGGCCTATGTGACGGCGACCGCCTTTGGTGCAATGCCGGAGGTCGAGCACGCAGTCGAGTTGGTCAGGCGAGCGCACCAGCCGGTGCGGGGCAAGTCGCATCGCAATCGTGCCTACTCGGCGAACCATCCGGCGCAGGCGGCGTGGGTGCACAACGTGCTCACTGAGTCTTTCCTGGCCACGCACCTCCTCTTCGGCAAACGCCGGCTGACCGCAGACGAGGCCGACGAGTTTGTGCGCGAGCAAACGGCCGTGGGAAGGCTGCTCGGCAGCGATCCACTACCTGCCACGGCTCGCGACCTGACTACGTGGGTTGTCGATCATCCCGATATTGGCGTATCGCCCGGCATGGACGGCGCGATCGACTTCCTCAAGTCGCCGCCGCTTCCGCTGAAGGTGAAGCTCGGCTACTGGGTCCTGTACCAGGCGGCTGCAGCAACGATTCCGGGCAAGATCCGCAGGGTCCTCGGGATCCGGCGACTTCCGGGTGCGATTCTGGCGGGGAAGTCTATGGCCGGTTTCCTCCGCTGGGCTCTGGGTTCCTCGCCTTCCTGGTACATCGCCTTGAACCGGGTGGGTGCGCCACTGCCGGCGGGCTATCGCTTTCGCACCAAGCCTTTCGAATAGGAGGCTATGGAGTGCCTACCCGGGAGGGTCCTAGCCGCCGGATGGCAACCAGCTCAAGTCGGTGTTGCCGCCGCTGATGATCACGCCGATTCGCTTGCCGGCAATCGTGTCGCCGAGGCGGCGAACGGCAGCTAATCCGGTTGCTCCCGACGGCTCGACGAGGATCTTCATGCGATGCAGATGGAAAAGAGCTGCTGCGATTATGGCGTTCTCTTCGACCCGAACGATCTCGACTCCGGCCCAGCTCATGGTGGCGAAGGTGAGGTCGCCGAGCGCAGTCAACAGGCCATCGGCAACGGTCTTCGGGTCGGCTATGGGCGGTTGGATCTGGCCTAGTTGTAGGGATCTATAGGCATCGTCTACGGCGTAGGGCTCGGCCCCGATGATTCGGGCATTCGGTAGTTTGTGCCGAGTTGTGATTGCGGTTCCCGACATCAGACCGCCGCCCCCGATCGGAGTTATGACTATGTCCAAGTCGCCGGTGGCTTCGATGAGTTCGAGCGCCGCCGTCCCTTGGCCTGCGATGACCACAGCGTTGTTGTAGGGATGGACCAGCGTTGCCCCGGTTTGCTGGATGATTCGGGCGGTCGCAGGCTCCCGGTCGACATGACGGCAGATTTCGATGTTGGCCCCATAGCTCCGCACTGCCTCGATCTTCACTTCGGGTGCGTGGTCCGGCATCACCACGGTGCACGGGATACCGCGGATTGCGGCTGCATATGCCAGCGCCGCCCCGTGATTACCCGACGAGTGGGTGACTACACCGCGTGCAGCCTCGTCCTCATCGAGAGAGAGCACTGCGTTGAGAGCTCCCCGCGCCTTGAACGCTCCCACCTTCTGCAGGTTCTCGCATTTGAAGAAGACCGCCGCTCCCGACTCCCGGCGCAGCGTTGCTGAAGTAGCGACCGGTGTGCGGTGGACGTATGGGGCGATACGTTCAGCAGCGGCGCTGACGTCGGCGAAGGTCGCCGCAGGCTCTGGCAAGGATCCTCCTCCCTGGATCCCGCGAGCTTAGAAGGCGGGTCGATCAATAACACTGCTCATCCGCTCGTTGCGAGCGTTGTGCTCCGGCTAGCGCTGCTTGGCGCGTTTGCGTTCACTCTCGGAGAGAAGACGCTTGCGCACCCTGACTGCGCCCGGTGTGACCTCGACGAGTTCGTCGGCTGCGATCCACTCGATCCCGGTTTCCAGGGTCAGGTCCCGATGAGGCTTCAGCTTGATAGCCTCGTCGCTGCTATGGGTGCGGATGTTGGTGAGCTGCTTACCCTTCGTAGCGTTGACGATCATGTTCTCGGGTCGTGATGCTTCTCCGATGATCATGCCCTCGTAGATTTCGGTACCGGGTCCGACGAACAACTCGCCCCGTTTTTGCAGATTGTCCAGGGCGAAGGCTGTGGTTCGTCCGATGCGATCGGCGACTATTGCCCCTCCGGTTCGATGCGGCAGCTCGCCTGCCCACGGCATCCAGCCTGCGTGGTGCTGATGGACCAGAGCGGTGCCGCGAGTTGCGGTAACGAGCAGGGTGCGAAAGCCGAGCAAGCCCCGCGCCGGGGCCTCGAGCGTGACGATCGTGCGCCCGCTCTCACCGGGCCGCAGATCGGTGACCTTGCCTTTACGAGGAGCGACTGTCTGAGTGACGGTACCAACGTACTCATCGGGAACATCGACGACCGCTCGTTCGACCGGCTCGTGGGGTGAGCCGGCCATTTCGCGAATGATCACTTCTGGTCGGCTCACCTGGAGCTCGTAACCTTCGCGCCGCATCGCCTCGATCAGCACGGAAAGCTGCAGTTCCCCCCTCCCCGCAACCTCGATCATCTCCGGTGAGGCCGTTGGACCGATCCGTATCGAGACGTTACCGAGCACCTCTCGCTCCAGCCTGTCACGGATCTGTCGTGAGGTCAGGTATTTGCCTTCGCGCCCCGCAAGCGGCGACGTGTTGACCCCGAATGTCATACGGAGGACGGGCTCGTCGACCTCGAGCCGCGCCAGCGGTACCGGGTAGTCGGCGTCGGCGATCGTATCGCCGATCTCAACCTCGGGAAACCCCGCAACGACAAATAGATCCCCAGCGACGCACTGGTCCACCTCGGCTCGCCCGAGGCCGGTGAACTCCATGAGTTGGGTGAGTCGCCGCCGCAACGGTGGTTCCTCCTCGTTGGAGTGGCACAGCGCGACCTGGGTCCCCCGGCGCATTGTTCCCGCGACTACCCGTCCGATCGCGAGGCGGCCGAGATAGTCGGACGCATCGAGATTGGTAACCAGCGCTTGCAGCGGGGCAGCCGGGTCGCCCGATGGTGCCGGGATCGTGTCGACGATTGTGTCGAGGAGTGGGGCTAGGTCGGCAGCCTCGGCGGGGATTCCGACGCCGTGCAAGGCTCGGCCCTCACGGGCGACTGTGGAGACTATCGGGAACTCTATGTGGTGATCCTCCGCATCGAGATCGAAGAACAACTGATAAACCTCATCGGCGACCGCGTCCAAGCGAGCATCGGGGCGGTCCACCTTGTTGATGACTACCACCGCTGGGAGGCCGAGCGTCAATGCTTTGGAAAGCACGTAGCGGGTTTGCGGCATCGGGCCCTCGGCGGCATCAACGAGTAGAAGAACCCCGTCAACGAGAGTCAGCGCACGTTCCACCTCGCCGCCGAAGTCGGCATGGCCGGGGGTGTCTACGAGATTGATTCTCGTGCCCTGCCAGTTGACCGAAGCCGCCTTTGCCAAAATCGTTATTCCCCGCTCGCGTTCCTGATCGTTCGAGTCGAGGACACGATCGACCGGAGCTTCGTGCGCCGCAAACACGCCGGTAGCGCGCAGCATTGCGTCCACCAGGGTGGTCTTCCCGTGGTCGACGTGCGCGATCAAGGCGATGTTGCGGAAAGCGGGAGCGGGCATAGCGCGCAGATGCTAACCGAAACGGGCGCAATCCCCGGCTCGGGCTCGCCCGGTACCTTGGCGCGAGCGCTCAGGCGTGAGGGAACCCATCGAGGCGTAGCTCTCGAATGATCCCGGCCATGCTGGTGCGCGTACCGGCACCGACCGGCATGCCGACGCCATCGGCTATCCGGTTCATCATCTCGAAGTTGCCGATGACGGCAGCCGCGTCGACCGCAGCCGCCGGCCCTATTGTGTCCGCGACAGCGTTTCGCGCTGCCGAGATCCCGTTGCCCGCAAGTGTGACGTTGACGAAATCTATCAGCTCGCTTCCCCCCGGCAGCAGCGGATCGCCGCTGCCCTCGGCGATTGGGAGCAGATTGATCCGCTGCTCGGTTTCTTGGCTGCTCCAACTGAGCATGCGTACGTGGGCCAAAGTTCAGAAGAAGCACTCGTTGATTGCGGAGGTGCGGGATGCGACCAGCTCCATCTGGGCCCTGGTCAATCCGTGAGTGATGGCCGGGTCGCCCATTTCCTCGTAAGTGAGATACATCGGACCGTGGAGTGTCTCCAGCGCCGCCATCTCGGCCGGCACCGCCGAAAGTGATGTTGGGATCGTGGGCGGTCCAACCATCGGCACCCACGCTTTTGTGAGTGTCGCCGCCGTATCTGGGAGCTGCTGCGATGGCTCGCCGGGCTGCGGGTCGGGGAGGCGCTCTAGCTCTAGACCGAGGGCGCGATGAAAGGTATCGACCGCGGTCAGCTGGGCAACAACCCCAACGAGTTCTACGTACCGGTTGGCGTGGAGGCCCCGGCTTTCCCAGTTCCTGATCCGCTCCTGGGTGACGGCAGACGGCTCGTGAGCCAACGAGCCAACTGCCTCGGCGGCGGCAGCAGGCAGATCACTGTCAGCGATCGACTCTCCGGAATCGTACGCAGCGCGGGCGAGGGAGGCTATCGATACCCGCTCGTATCCGGTCCACCAGGTGCCGGGTGCAGCCAACCGATGCCATACATGACGGAAGGCAGCGGGCAGTTCGGGGCGAACCGGCAGGGGAGAGGTCGAGAAGTCGAACATGGCGGCAAGCGTAGCTTGCGGCCGGATAAGTAGCCGGCGCTGGGACGGCCGGCCATGCCGGCCGGCCGATTAGCAGTTGGTCAAGAGTGGAGCTCGAGTACATCTCCGTCGACCACGGTGTGCTCGGGTCCGACCTGTTGCCCGTCGAAGCTGGCGGTTCCCCACACACGGGCATACTTGAGACCGCGGGCGACATCCTTGTGAACCAGTCGGGCAACGTCGTGGACGGTGGCGCCGCGTCTCACGGTGAACGGGCGGGTCATGTCGGGCGGCTGTCCCGGAATTTTCGTGTACACCCGGACAACACCGAGATGACTCGTCAGCCACCGACCCAAGTCTTCGAGTCCCTCGCCGGTTTCCGCAGATACGCCGATCCACGGGTAGGTGTAGCCGGTCAGTTCCTCAAATACCACGACGTCATCTCTGTAGGCCGTCTCAATGTCGATCTTGTTGACCACGAGGAGTGTTGGGAGATAAAGAGCGAACGGATCGGGGTTGTCGATTCCCTGGAGAGTGTCGCCGTACACGGGCCAGTTGCTGATCAGGTAGACGTTGCGCTCGGCCAGCATGGTGTGCAGCGCCTCGATTCGATCGATTGTCCCTGCGTGAGCCAAGTCGGCGATCAACAGGCAGCAGTC
Organism: Acidimicrobiia bacterium; assembly: GCA_029287195.1. Taxonomy (GTDB): domain Bacteria; phylum Actinomycetota; class Acidimicrobiia; order Spongiisociales; family UBA5794; genus JAAETI01. The sequence goes on from JARFRN010000283.1 coordinate 31,897, forward strand.
GGCGGGTTGAAGTGCATTGGCGATCCATGGGATAGGGTGTTCGGGAGAGATTGACGGCAGATCGACCAGCTGGAGGTAGATGTCGTCGACCGGCATCATGCCGGGTTGCGGGAATTGGGTAGCGAACGGGTACGGCTCAGAAGCTGAGTGTGATCCAGTTGCCCGATCGTGTAGCGCCGACTTCCCGCTGTTGGGGGGTCCCAGCAGTGCTACCTGAGCCGCTCCGTCTGGCTTGATGACCGTTGCCGGACCGGAGCGGGCACCACCTTTCTTGGGGCCGGCGAGATCTTCGGTGAGTTCCTTGATCTTGGTCTTGATGTCGGCCCGGATGTGTTCAGTGCCCTTGTGCTTGGGGATGGTTCGGTGCATTTCCCGCAGCAGCTCGAGCCGCTCCTCCGGATCGCGGGAGCGGCGGAACGCGGCCTCAGCAGCTTTGTAGGCGGGTGTCACATTTGCCGGCATGCCGCCATGATATTCGGATCAGAACTGCCGTCTTCGAGAAACGGCGATCGCCGGCGACGCCAATTCGCTAGGGTATGGGGCGCCGCATAGCGGCGACTCGCCCCGTTTTCCTGAGATACCGTCCACCCGGGTTGAGGCCGAGTCAGATTTGAACAGATGGACGGGCAAGGGGCGTACGCTCAGAATGAACATCTATGTAGGGAACCTTCCCTTTTCTTCCACCAGCGCCGATCTGGAGGATCTCTTCGGGCAATATGGTCAAGTCGACTCTGCGGCTGTGATCTCGGACCGGGAAACCGGACGTTCCCGCGGGTTCGGCTTTGTTGAAATGGCTAGTGACGACGAGGCTCGCCGTGCCATCGAGGAGCTCGACGGCTCCGATCTCGATGGTCGGAATCTCAAAGTAAACGAGGCACGCCCCCGGCGCTAGGACGGACTGATTTCAGCAAGGGGAGGGAGCACGCTCCCTCCCCTTGTTTGTGCCATCTGGAGAACTCGGCCCATCCTGTATATCCTGGCCCCATGCTCATCTCTGAGAGATCCGGGGCGCTGGAGCTGCCTGAAGGCCTGATCTCGGCTGAGTTGCGCGAGCGGATCGAGCGTGCACCCCGCAAGGCTCTCATCAGCAGCACCTATCCGTACGACTTCAAACTGGGGCGCACGGAGTACGAAACGGAAAAGCGGCTGTTGCAGATCGAAGTCCTGCAAGTGCAGCGCTGGGTCGAGGAGACCGGACAACGCTTGCTGCTCATCTTCGAGGGAAGGGATGCAGCCGGCAAGGGTGGGACGATCAAGCGGTTCACCGAGCACTTGAACCCACGAGCTGCCCGGGTCGTTGCTCTCCCCAAGCCCACCGAGGAAGAGCGCGGACAGTGGTTCTTTCAGAGGTACATCGAGCAGCTTCCCACGGCAGGCGAGATGGTGTTCTTCGACCGCTCCTGGTACAACCGGGCGGTTGTCGAGCCGGTCATGGGCTTCTGCACACCGGAAGAGCATCGCGTCTTCCTGAACCAGGCGCCGCTGGTCGAGGAGATGCTGGTAGAGAGTGGGATAACACTCTTCAAGTTCTGGTTCTCGGTGAGTCGCGAGGAGCAACTGCGGCGCTTCCTGTCGCGATCGCATGATGCGCTCAAGCAGTGGAAGCTGAGCCCGGTAGACGTCGAGTCGCTCGGGAAGTGGGACGACTACACCCAGGTGAAGCAGGCTATGTTCCTGGCCACCGACACCGAAATCGCTCCCTGGACTGTGGTTCGTTCCGACGACAAGAAGCGGGCGCGGCTGGCCACGATGCGCTACTTCCTCAGCGAGATGGACTATCCCGACAAGAACGAGGGAACGATCGGGATTCCCGACGCCAGCATCATCGGACCGCCACAGCAGATCTATTTCGACGACACCTAGGGACTATTTCGCGAACCGAAGCACTCTCGCTTTGGCAGAACAGGCCCCTGCGTAGGGGTCAATCCGCTCCTCGAACCGGTAGCGAATAGTCTGCATGCGATCACCTGAATCAGTTTGGGACTACCCCCGTCCACCTGCCGTCGAACCAACGAGTGCACGCATTCGAATCGAATTTGCGGGAGCCACGGTTGCCGATTCGACTCGCTCTATTCGCATCCTGGAGACGAGCCATCCACCGGTCTACTACCTGCCGCTCCAAGACATCGATGTCGGCGTGCTGCAGCCCAATCGGCGCACCACGTTCTGCGAGTTCAAGGGTGCGGCTCACTACTACGACATCGTCGTGGGGGATCGCGTCGCCCGGGCGGCTGCCTGGTTCTACCCGGCCCCATCCGATGGTTACGAGCAAATCAAGGACTGCGTGGCTTTCTACCCCGGCAAGGTTGATCAGTGTTGGGTGGACGACGACCCTGTGGAGCCGCAACCCGGCAGCTTCTACGGGGGATGGGTCACTCCGGAGATCTCCGGCCCCTTCAAACGGGGCTAGACAGGCCTACGCGGATTCGGCCGCTGCCTCCTCGAGCACCCAATTGCCGTCTTGGAGCCAATCCTCGATCGAAGCAGCAGCCCTACGCCCGGCACCCATCGCCAGGATCACGGTTGCGCCGCCGGTGACGATGTCGCCACCGGCAAAAACGCCGGGCATGCTGGTGCGGCCGGTTGCCTCGGCGACGGCGATCGTGCCCCAGCGGCTTCGTTCCAGGTCGGGCACCGTCGCCAGCAGCAGCGGGTTGGGTCCATTGCCGATTGCGACCACAGCAAGGTCGGTGGGGATGGTGGTCGTCTCGCCGGCGATCGGCTGGGGGCGGCGTCGCCCGGATTCGTCTGGTTCGCCCAACTCCATCCGCTGCAGCGTGACCCCCGTCAGCAATCCGTCTTCGCCGAACAGTTCGGTGGGCGAGACGAGGAAGTCGAAGATGATGCCTTCCTCCCGGGCGTGGCGGACCTCTTCGACGCGCGCCGGCATCTCCGCTTCAGTGCGCCGGTAGAGGATGCGGACGTCGGCGGCACCCATGCGCTTGGCGGTGCGGGCCGCATCCATGG
>JARFRN010000008.1 GCA_029287195.1 Acidimicrobiia bacterium
TTCAGTTGGAAAGTGCAGACATCGGACATCTATGGATGGCTCTGGTCTGACCTCACCGACAACATCGAAAAGGTCGAGGCACTCGACGATCACACGGTTCGTTACACCTTCAGTCATCGCTATCCGTATCAGCTGATGGACATCAACGACGGGCCTATCGTCCCGGCCCACGCATGGGAGAAGATTCCTCTCGAGGCCTGGGAAGACACCGACTGGAACGAGCACGTCCTGTCAGCCGGACCATTCCTGCGCGCCACCCACATCCCGCAGCAGGAGCTCATCCTCGAACGCAACCCGCACTATTTCAATTCCGGCTACCCGCGATTGAAAGGCCTCGTTTTTCGCGTTGTCCCCTCCAAATCCGCTCTTTTCACCCAGCTGCTCGCGGGAGGCATTGATCTCGTCAACGACATTCCTCCGGCGGAAGCTACGCGGGTCCAGTCCAATCCTGATCTCGAGCTGCGGATCTTCGCGGACCGGTCCTATACCCACATTTGCTGGAACCTCGAAAATGAACTCTTTGCGGACCCGGCGGTGCGACGTGCCCTCGGCCTCGCGATCGATCGAAGTGCCCTGATCAACGTTGTCTATAACGGCTACGCACAACCTTCGGCGGGGCCGGTGCTGTCCACCATGTGGGCCTTCAATCGTGATCTCGAGCCTCTGCCGTTCGACCCGAAAACCGCGGCCGAGCTTCTGGCCGACGCAGGCTGGACAGATAGCGACAACGACGGCCTGCTCGACCGCAACGGACAGGCTTTTTCGTTCGAAATTCTGGCGCCGGCGGAAAGTGAGGTTCGCCAGGACGTCGCGCTGATGATCGAAAGGGACCTCGGTCACATCGGCATCGAGGTCATCCCCCGTCTGATCGAATGGGGCGCCGTACAGGCGGCCATTTCGGAGGGTGATTTCGAAGCCTTTGTCAACCGCTGGATCGAGCCGACCCAGGTGGATCTCGAAGGCATCTGGCGCAGCGCTCCTCCCGACACTCCGACATTCAACTTCGGTCACTATTCCAGCCCCGAGGTAGATCGTCTGCTCGACGAGATTGCGAAGGCTCCGGAGTTCGCGACCCAGAAGCCACTCCTCGACCGAATCCAGGAGATCATCGTCGCCGATCAGCCCTACACCTTCCTGGTCGAGAACGTCCGTCTGGTGGGTCTCGACTCTCGTGTACAGGGTGCGGACATCAATGACGCGACGATCTACTTCAACGTCGATGAATGGACCGTCACGCCGTAGATGCTGAGAAGACCCGAGCTTCACAACCAGTTTTGAGTTCCGATCCTCGTTCCACCGCAGCTGCGAGGAACGGGGGCAACTCAAGACTCATAACTCAAAAGTCAACACTCAATAAACACTCTGCCCCTATAATCTCTGTGTGACCTCAAAATTACCCGAGATCCTGTCATGAAACGGATAGCCTTCAGACGTCTCGCTGCCCTGGTGCCGCTCGTGTGGCTGGTCGCGACTCTGACCTTCGTCGTCGTACAGGCCGCCCCGGGGTCCTATGCCGACACCATCGACAACCCCCGTCTCTCACCCGAAACACGCGCCGCCATCCGCGCTCACTATGGCCTCGACCGATCGGCAGGAGACCAGTATCTGAGCTGGCTTCGTGCGGTGCTAACCGGCGACCTCGGCACGTCGTTCCTCTACCGGGAACCGGTAACAAAGGTCCTCTCGAGAGCGCTGCCGCCGACTCTGTTGCTCGCCGGCAGCGGACTCCTGCTGACGCTGGTTCTCGGTCTTGCACTCGCGATGGCGGCGGTGAGACATCCCAACGGCTGGGCCGATCGGTTCATCACGATTCTCAGCCTCACCCTCTACGGCGTGCCGTCGTTCTGGCTCGCCGGAATGCTGATTTTGGTCTTCAGCGTGTCTCTCGGTTGGTTCCCGGCCTCGCACATGCATTCGGTGAATGCCGGCCGCTTCGGCGGGCTGGCATCCCTTGCCGATCTTTTTCACCATCTGCTCTTGCCGGCTATCTGCCTCGGGCTGGTTGGAGCGGCCGGGACCGCCCGCTATGTCCGGGCCACTCTCCTTGATGTCCGCGCCTCGCGATTCATGCTCGCCGCCAGGGCGCGCGGAATCCCGAAGCATCGCCTACTGCTGGTCCATGCCCTGCGGCCCGCCTTGCTGCCGGTAGTCACCTTGCTCGGTCTGGCGTTGCCTGTGCTTGTTTCAGGGTCGGTGGTTATCGAGACCATATTCTCATGGCCGGGGATGGGCCAGGTAGCCTTCAACGCGGCGCGAGCGCGCGACATCCCGCTGATCCTCGGCGCCACCCTGCTGGGCGCAGCCGCGGTTGTGCTTGGCAATCTGGTCGCAGATCTCCTCTACTCAGTCGTCGATCCTCGGTCGAGGGCGGAACAGTGACGAGCCGGAAATGCCTGGCATGGGGCGGCGCCGTCCTCGGCACCCTCGTCCTCGCCTGCACGTTCGGTCCGTTCCTGCTGACCGACACCGGCAGCGGCGACCCACTGCACGCTGCGCTGCTGCCACCTCTTTCTCGGGTCACCGTCCTCAAACTCACCGACGGTCGAACCATGATGTCGCCTGAAGTTGTCACCGAGGACGGCTGCTATCAAATCGGCGGCCCGAAGAGGGCGTCAATAGTCCGGTCAGAAAAGGTTGCAACACAGACCCGGACTCGTCTGTGGTTGGGCAGCGATCGATTCGGACGTGACGCCTTGCGGCGGCTGCTCGAAGGGGGCCGAATCTCCCTTGCGGTAGCTGCACTCGGCGTCTCGATCGCACTCGTGGTGGGACTCTTCATCGGGCTTGCCGCCGCAACCGGAGGCTCCGTTGTGGACGCGGTTCTCATGCGGACAGTCGATGCTCTGCTTTCTTTTCCGCTGCTGTTGCTGCTGATCCTGTTGTCAGCATTGTTCAGCCCAGGGCCCATCATATTGATCACGGTCCTCGGTTTGACCTCCTGGATGGGTCTGGCCCGACTCGTGCGCGGCCAGGTTCTTTCGCTGCGAACGCGCGCCTTCATTCAGGCCGCCAGGGTCGCCGGAACCCGCTGGCCTCGCATGTGGGTTCTCCACTATCCTGTCTCTTATACACATCTGACGCTGCCGACGAGGTGTCACCGGTGTAG
>JARFRN010000067.1 GCA_029287195.1 Acidimicrobiia bacterium
AACGAGATCCTCAGCACGATCATGCTGAACATCGTTGCCGTGCAACTGATGAACTTCCTGTTGCGGGGGCCGATGATCGATCCCGGCGAGATCGACCGCGGCACGCGAATCCCGCAGACGGAGCGCCTTTCTGAGAGCGCCGACCTACCGCTCATCTTGGGGAGCGACCGGTTGCACATCGGTCCCCTCATCGCCGTCCTCGCCGCCATTGCTGCCTACATCCTGTTGTGGCGCACGCCCGTCGGTTACCGGGTACGCGCCGTCGGCCAGAATCCCGACGCCTCCCGCTATGCCGGCATCCCGGTGAAGCGAACCATCGTCCTGGCCCTCACGATGAGCGGCGCCATGGCGGGCTTGGCCGGGGCGGTGCTGGTATTCGGAAGCGAGAGCCATCGCATGGTGACCGACGGTTCCACCGCCGGTTTCACCGGGAGTGCCGGCTTCAACGGCATCGTCGCCGCACTCTTCGGCGGGTTGCATCCCCTGTGGACCATCCCTGCGTCATTCCTGTTCGGCGGTCTCCTGGTCGGCGGCAATGCGCTGCAGCGCGCCGTTCAAGTCCCGTCGGCGCTCATCCTGGCTTTGAACGGCTTGGTTGTGATCTTCGTGGTGTCGACCGACCGCTATCGGCGGCTGCTGCGGGACCGGGCATCCGCAGCCGAGACGGCAGCAAGACTCGCCGAACAAGAAGAAGTGGAGAAAGGCGCCGAGGTGGCCGCAGCCGCGGTCAAAGGCGGCCAACCCGATCGCGCGAGCCCCGACAAAGAAAGCCCGGGCGAACGATGAGTGATTTCTTCACCGAAGCAGTCCTGATCGCCACCGTTGCCGGTGCCATCAGGCTTGCCGTTCCCCTCCTGCTGGCGTCGCTCGGCGAGACTTTCGGTCAGCGCAGTGGTGTGCTAAATCTCGGTGTCGACGGCATCATGCTGCTTGGCGCCTTCGCCGGTTACTACACGGTCTTGAAGACGGACAACGTCTGGTACGGCCTACTTGCCGGGATCGCAGTCGGTATTGGGCTCGGTTTGGCGTCTTCCCTGATCTCGGTGACTCTGCAGGCGGAACAGGGAATCTCGGGTATCGGTGTCTACCTGTTCGGCTTGGGCATGAGCGATCTGCTGTTTCAGAGGCTGGTCGGGACCCCGGTACCGATCACCAAGTTCCCCAAGGTCGACATCCCGGGGCTCAGCGATATCCCCTGGCTCGGCAGGATGTTCTTCCAGCACAGTGTCGTCGTGTACCTGGCCTTCCTCGCCGTGCCGCTGGCCATGTTCATCATCAATCGCACCACCTTCGGCATGAACATTCGCGCCGTCGGGGAGAATCCTGAGGCGGCCGACAGCCTCGGAGTCAGTGTGGCGGCGGTGCGCTACGCCACAGTCACCATCGGGGGAACAATGGCAGGAGTGGCCGGGGCGGCGCTCGCCATCGATCTCGGCATCTTCCAGCAGAACCTCACCAACGCCCAGGGGTTCATTGCGATTGCCTTGGTCTATTTCGGTGCGTGGCGTCCCCTCGGTGTCATGGCCGGGGCTCTTCTGTATGGTTTTGTGAACTCGCTGGTCCTGCAGTTCAAGACTCTCGGCATCATCCCGCAGAGCTGGTCCGACATCGCGGCGATGGCCCCGGCCGTCATTACGATTCTGGCGTTGGTGATCGTGGCCAGGCGCTTTCGCGCTCCGGCGGCACTCACCAAGCCATTCACGAGAGGAACGTGATCAACCCGCAGGCCACACGGCCTGCGCCTGAAGACAAGAGGAGAAATCATTGAGTAGAAACGCATGGATCTGGCTGGGCGTGGCAGCAGCCGCCTTGCTCGTGATCATCATTGTCGCCGTCTCCGGCGGTGACGACGAGACCACGGAGACCACCGAGGCTGCTGAAACGACCACAACCGTGGCAGAGACGACGGAAGCGCCCGAGGAGACAACAGAGGCTCCGGAAGAGACGACGGAAGCACCCGAAGAGACCACTACCACCGCGGCCGCCGCGGAGCCAATTCGTATCGCCATCGTCGCCCCGTCCGCCTCGAACGACCTTGCTTTCACGCAGTCGATCGTCGATGCCGTGAACGTCATCGAGAGCGAACGCGACATTGCCGAGGTCGCCATCACCGACGGAACCTTCGTAGTCGAAGACGCCGCCGCGGCCATCCGCGACTACGCGACCAACGGATTCGATCTCGTCATCGCTCACGGCTCGCAGTACGGGGGCTCGCTCCAGGAGATCGCTCCGGACTTCCCGGAGACCAGCTTCGCCTGGGGCACTGCTGCCGACACTTTCGGCCTTCCCAACGTATTCGCCTATGAGGCGGCATCAGATGAGGGCGGTTATGTGATGGGAGTCATGGGTGCTGCGCTCACCGAGAGCAGCACTATCGGAATCGTCGGCCCGATCGAGGTTGGCGATGCCAAGCTGTACGTTGACGGCTACAAAGCCGGTGCCGAGGCCGCCGATTCCGGTGTGACCGTCAACGTCAACTACACCGGTTCGTTCAGCGACGTTGCGCTCGCATCCGAGGCTGCCCAGGCCCATGTTGCGGCAGGGGCGGATGTCATGACCGGAACGGCTCAGATGGTCGTCGGCGCGGTCGGCGTTGCCAACGACCAGGGCATCCTATGGTTCGGCACCCAGGCCAATCAGACCAGCCTCGCTCCCGACATCGTGGTGGCGAGCCAGGTCTACAAGTGGGAGGTCGTCCTGCGAGAAATCCTCGACAACATGGAGTCTGGGACGCTCGGCGGCAGCACGTACAAGATCGACCTGGCCAACGAGGGCCTCGTCATCGAGTACAACCCCGACTTCGAGCTGAGTGACGATGTGAAGGCGCTCGCCGATCAGGCGATTGCCGACATCATCTCTGGTTCGATCGTTCCCACCGGATAACCGTAACGCAGCTGTCCCCGGGGGTTGAAACCCCCGGGGACGCCGAACCCAGGAGTGCCTGTGGCCGAAGTGCCGATGCTCGAGATGAAGGGAATCACGAAGCGATTCCCGGGCGTCCTCGCCAACGACCGGGTCGACTTCGATCTCTACGCCGGCGAGGTGCACACGCTGCTCGGCGAGAACGGCGCCGGCAAGAGCACGCTGATGAAGATCCTCTACGGTCTCTACCAGGCCGACGAGGGCAAGATCTTGCTCAACGGCCGGCCGGTCGAGATCGCGAGTCCTACCTCTGCAATCGAGCACAACATCGGAATGATTCACCAGCACTTCATGCTCGTGGATACGCTGACCGTGGCGGAGAACGTAGCTCTCGGGCTTCCCTCGAGTCGGGGAGTGTTGACCGACCTCGATGCCGTCTCCGAGAAGATCGTCGCGTTGGGCAAACAGTACGGCCTCGAGATCGATCCAGCGGCGACCGTCTGGCAACTCGCCGTCGGCCAGAAACAGCGTGTCGAGATCATCAAGGCGCTCTATCGGGTGGCCCGGTTGCTGATCCTCGACGAGCCGACGGCGGTGCTGACGCCGCAGGAGGTCGAGCAACTCTTCGCGACTCTTCACCAGATGACGGCCGACGGACGCGGCCTGATCTTCATATCGCACAAGCTGCATGAGGTGCTCGCACTGAGCGACAGGATCACTGTGCTCAGACACGGCCGGGTAACCGGCAACACCACCACTGAAGGCGCCACCCGCAGCTCCCTTGCCTCGATGATGGTGGGCCGCGAGGTGAAGCTGGCTCCGGACAAGCCGGAAACCGAGGTCGGTCCCGCTGCGCTCGAGATCAGCGGGCTGAGAGTCATCGGCGACCGCGGCAACGTGGTGATCGACGATCTCGATCTGGAAGTCCACACCGGCGAGATACTGGGAATTGCCGGTGTCTCCGGCAACGGACAACGTGAACTGGCTGAGACCATTGCCGGTCTTCGTCAAGCGGAAAGCGGCTCGATTGTCATAGCAGGCAGCGACGTCACCAATCAGACACCTGCCGGGGTCCGCTCTGCAGGGCTTGCGTACGTCCCCGAGGGTCGGATGAAGGACGGCAGCATCGGTCCGTTTACTGTGGCCGAAAATCTCCTCCTCATCGACCACAATTCGAAGGAGTTTCTCGACGCCGGGCTCCTCAACTTCGAGGCAATCCGGAAGCACAGCCAGTCATTAGTCGATGAGTTTGCGGTGAAGACACCGAGCCTGGATACGCCGGTCCGCAGCCTCTCCGGCGGCAACATCCAGAAGCTCATCCTCGCCCGCGAGTTGTCGGGAACACCCAACGTCTTGGTAGCTTCGCAACCGACCCGGGGGGTCGATATCGGCGCCGCCGAATATATCCACATACGACTCATCGAGCAGCGGGATCAGAGCACTGCGATTCTGATGATCTCGGAGGATCTCGATGAGATATTTGGACTCTCTGATCGGGTCGCCGTCATGTATGAGGGGAAGATCATGGGGATCGTCGATCCGAAGACGGTCGGCCGGGAGGATGTCGGCCTGATGATGGCCGGTGTATCCCAAGAAGGGCGGTCGGCGCCCGGCGCTTAGATTGGGGAGATGCGTCGTCTACCAGGCCCGGTCCTCATCGTGTTCGCCACCATCTTGTGGGGGACTACCGGGACTGCTCAGGAGCTGGCGCCTGAAGCCGCCACCCCACTGGCGGTGGGCGCACTGCGCTTGCTGGTCGGTGCGCTCGCTCTCATCCTGGTCGCCGCAGCAACGGGAGATCTGCGACGGGTTGCGGGCATGCGTCGAGCGGCGACGCTCGTTGCCGTCTTGGGCGTTGCCGGATATCAACCCTTCTTCTTCCTTGCTGTCGATCGCACCGGGGTCGTGGTCGGTACCATCGTTGCGATAGGTAGCGCACCCATCATTGCCGGGCTGCTCGCCTGGGCGTATGACAAGGTCCCGCCGTCGCGGGTCTGGATGGGCGCTACCGCCGCGGCGATTGCGGGGGTCGTTCTGCTGGTTGCCGCAGGGCGCGATATCGGAGTCGGCGGTACCGGCGTCTGGTTCGCCCTTGGCGCCGGCACGGCTTACGCGTTCTATGTGATTGCCGCCAGACAATTCGCTAAGGACGGCAATGTGGTCGGTTCGACTGCGGTGATATTCACCATTGCCGCGGTGCTGCTCCTCCCACTCCTCGGCACCGATGACCTCGGGTGGGTTGGAGAACCGGCCGGGTGGCTCGCAGTGTTCCATCTCGGTGTGCTCGCCACCGCAGCCGCCTACCTGCTCTTTGCATCGGGTCTCCAGACGACCCGGTCCACTACCGCCACCACCTTGAGCTTGGGGGAGCCGGCCACTGCCGCACTGCTCGGAGTGCTTGTTCTCGGCGAACGCCCTCCAGCGGCTGGCTGGCTGGGTTTCGGTCTGCTGTTGCTGGCGTTGCTGGCCGTTGCCGCGGAGGGCCGCTCCAATCGCCTCATGCCGAAGCGCAGGGTGCCAACTTGACTACCGTGGGCCCATGAAGTCTCACTTCATCGACGTCGGCGGACCCACCCACTATCAGGAGATGGAAGGCGACGGACCGCCGCTCGTGCTCGTGCACGGCATAGGTGCCTCTTACCTGAGCTGGCAACCCGTCGTGGAGTTGTTCGCAGAAAACCACCGTGTCCTGGTGCTCGACCTCGCCGGATTCGGTTTCACTCCCCCGCATGGCCGCAAGACCACCGTGCAGCACAACGCGCTGCTTCTGATCGACTTCGTCGGTCTCCTTTGCGACGGGCCGGTGACACTGATCGGCAACTCGATGGGTGGCCTCGTTTCGATGCTTGCCGCCGTGAAGCAACCGCCGGTCGCCGACCGATTGGTCTTGGTCAATCCCGCGCTTCCGGTGATCAGCCTCCGCTCGCTCTCTCGTGACAGTCAGCGGCTGTTACTCCCGCTGCTCCCGATTCTCGGCAACCCGGCAGCCCGCTACTACTACCACGAGCGCACCCCCGAGGAGGAGGTCGACGACACCCTTGCCCTGGTTCTCAGCGACGGCGCTGCGGTCGATCCGCTCTACCGGGCTGCTGCGATAGAGATGGCCCGGGCGCGTCGCGAGATGGAGTGGGCGGTGCCCTCCTTCACCGACGCCGCCCGCTCGATCGCCGTGGAACTGGCCTCGCCCCGCCGGTTCCGCAAACTGCTCCACCAGGTATCGCAACCCACCTTCCTCATCCACGGAACCGCGGACCGGGTGGTGCCGCCGGCGTCGGCCGAATGGGCGGCTCGGGAGCGACCCGACTGGGACTACATGATGATCCGGGGAATGGGCCACACCCCGCAAATAGAGGAACCAGAGCGGTTCGTCGCCCTGGTCGAGGAATGGCTGCGGGCTCCGGCGATCACCTGAGCCGGCCTCAGGTTCGCCGGCCCAATGCGAATCGTCTTCCGTAGAGTGGGAAGCGGAAGCCGTCATCGGAGGTAGCCGTGGAGCAGCAGTGGGCCAACCTTACGGATCACATCGGACCCGAGAAGATCATCTTCATTCGCGACGCCCGTGCCGGACTCGAGGCAATACTCGTCGTGGACAACACGGCGGCCGGCCCTGCCATCGGGGGCATCCGAATGGCAACCGATATCTCGCTCGGTGAAGTCTTCCGGCTGGCGCGTGCCATGACGTTCAAGAATGCCGCAGCCGGCCTGCGTCATGGTGGCGCCAAGAGCGGGATCATCGCCGATCCCGACATGGAGGACGGCGCCAAGGAGCGGCTGGTTCGGGCTTTCGCCCACGCCATGCGGGACGTCACCGACTATATCCCGGGCCCAGATATGGGCCTCACAGAGGCAAACATGGCCCAGATCCAAGATGAGATCGGTCGCGTTGTCGGATTGCCTCCGGTGATGGGCGGCATACCCCTGGACACCCTCGGTGCTACCGGGTTCGGATGCGCCATCGCCACTGAGGTTGCCGAGGAGATGGGGGCCGTCCAGATCGATGGATCGCGGGCTGTTGTCCAGGGCTTTGGTGCCGTGGGTATCCACGCCGCCCGGTTCTTGGCGGAGCGGGGAGCCATCATCGTCGGGGTTTCCGACAGCCGCGGCGGGCTCATCAATCTCAACGGGTTCGATCTCGACAAGCTGGTTCAGTTCAAGCAGGGAGGCCAACCGGTTCGGGAGTTCCCCAATGGAACTGCGGTGTCCGGCAGCGACCTGATCGGACTCGACTGCGATATCTGGGTCCCGGCAGCGCGACCCGATGTCTTCACCGGAGCCAATGCCGGTGACGTCAAGGCGAGCGTCATCGTGCAGGGAGCGAATATCCCGGCGACCGCCGAGGCCGAGCGCATGTTCCACGAACGCGGGATCCTGTCGATACCCGATTTCATCGCGAATGCCGGGGGCGTCATTTGCGGCGCCGTCGAGTATGCCGGTGGTTCTGAAAGCCAGGCCTTCGCCGTAATCGAGGAGAAGATCCGCACCAATACTCGCGAGGTCTTGGAGCGAGCCGCGCGCGACGGGGTGGAACCACGCCGAGCTGCGGTGGACATGGCCCGCTCCCGTGTCGAGGAGATGATCGGGTACCAACGCGGCTTCTAGTCGAATCGATCAGTCCCAGAGCGCCTCGAGAACTTCGGCGACGGTGTCGGCGCCGGGCTCCGTGCTGACGGTGCCGCCCCCTTCCTCGGGGATTCCGGCAATCACAGCATCGAAGTGCTCGGCGGCTTTGGTAAGGAAGCGGCTGGGCACGGCATAGCTGTGGCGGCCGTCGGAGCCGAAGCGGCGGTGATAGAACCGCTGCGGGAATGAAACCGACAGGTGGTCCTTGGCTCGCGTCAAGGCCACATAGAGTAGCCGACGCTCTTCCTCGACCCCGCCCGGTTCGTTGAGCGCCATGTCCGATGGGATGTTGCCGTCGGCCGCATGGATCACATGAACCACCGGCCACTCGCCACCCTTGGCCGAGTGAATCGTGCTCAGCACCAAGTAGTCGTCGTCGAGGGACGGTGGACCAATCTCAGTGGTCGAATGCGGAGGATCGAGCGTTATCTCAGCCAGGAAATGACTGCGATCAGCGTAGCCGGCAGCGATGTCACGCAACTGCTCCAGATCAGCGACCCGAACTGCACCGTCGTCGTAGCTGCGTTCGATCACCGTCTGCAGGAATGGCAACAGCCGTTCGATCTGCGCTCCGGGATCCAGGTCTTTCGTAGCACAGTCACCGAGCGCTTGCTGTAGCTCTACCAGCAGTGATCCCGCTTCGGCAACAACTGGGAAAGACGCCTCGCAGAACTGGAGCAGCGGCGGCTCGTTGGAACCGGTGAGCTCACTGAGAATGCGGCGCGCAGTTGCCGGGCCGATGCCGGGGACCAGTTGGAGCACTCGGTGCCACGCCAACTCGTCACGGGCGTTGTCGAGAATCCGCAGCGCAGCCATCAGGTCCTTGACGTGCGCTGCCTCCAGGAACCGCAGCCCCCCGAATTTCGCATATGGGATACGGCGCCGACTCAGCTCGATCTCGAGCCCGTCACTGTGATGGCCCGTGCGAAACAGTACCGCCTGATCACGCAAGGGCACACCAAGCTCGCGCATCGCAAGCACTTCGTCGCATACATAGTCCGCCTGGGCTGCTTCATCGACGCACGTCACGAAGCTGGGACGGGCACCATCGGGGCGGTCAGACCAGAGCCGCTTCGGGAACGTGTCGGTGGCCTCTGCGATCACCGCATTGGCGGCCTCGAGTATCTGCGGAGTCGATCGGTAGTTCTGTTCCAGCTTGACGATCGTCGTCGAGGGAAAGATCGCCGGGAACTGGGTCATGTTCTCGACGGTTGCGGCCCGGAATGAGTAGATGGACTGGGCATCGTCGCCGACCACCGTCACGTTGCCGTCCGAGCCACACAACATGCGCAGGATGTCGGCCTGAATGCGGTTGGTGTCCTGGTACTCGTCGACGAGCACGTGGTCGAAGAGCTGCCGGACCGAACCGGCGGCCGGTGATTCGAGCAAGGCTCGCCAATACAGGAGAAGATCGTCGAAGTCGACGACGTTGTGTCTCTTCTTGCGGGCCGTGTACTGGCGAAAGAGTTCCTTGAGTTCGTCGGTGTGATCTCGGCACCAGGGAAAGCGCTCATCGAGCACCTGGGTCAGCTTCTCCTGAGCGTTGACGGCTCTGGAATAGATGGCTGCGACGGTTTCTTTCCGCGGAAAACGCGTCTTGACCTCCGCGAACCCCAACTCGGCTCGCAGCAGGCCGAAGAGTCCCGCGACGTCGCCCTGATCGAGGACGGTAAAGCCATCATCCAAGCCGACTACGGGGGCATTCCTGCGGAGCAACCGGTTTGCTATCGAGTGGAAGGTCCCGCCCCATACGCGACCGGTTGCGGAATGGTCGGCAAGGCTGCCGGCCCGACGCAGCATCTCGGCGGCCGCCCGCCTGGTGAAGGTGAGCAGCAAGATCCGCTCTGGTGGCACCCCATCTTCGATCAGCCTGGCGACTCGGCTCGCCAGGGTCCTCGTCTTCCCGCTACCCGCCCCGGCTATCACCAACAGCGGGCCTCCCTCGTGGAGAACCGCTTCCGTTTGCCGGTCGTTGAGGTCTTGCAGGAAGGGAGCCGGGTTGACGGCAGATGCGAACATGTGTTCGAGACTAGCCCGGGTCGGCAACCTCGCGGGGGAAATCGCCTCTAGAGGAAGCGATCGCGATCGATCAGCACCCGTTGGTGGGTGCCGTACGCTGCAACCTCTTCACCCTCAACCAGCCTGAACTCGAACGTGATCGTGCGTCCTTGGATCGAGAGCACTTCGGCACGAGCCGTCACTGCTCTGCCGAGGTGTGTTGGTTTGACGTGGTGCAACTCAGCGTGGACGCCGACCGACGTCTGCCCGGCGTCGAGATCTTCGCCCAAAGCAGCCACCGCGGCCTGCTCGGCCAGGGCCAGAACGCGTGGCGTGGCCAAAACTGGAACATCACCCGAGCCGTAGGCGATCGCAGTGTCGTGATCGCCGACAACGAGCGTTACCTCGGCATGGTCTCCGGGCTTCATCATGATCAGGACGATAGCGGGCGCAACAATCGCTACCGTGAGCGCACTGCAAGGAGGTGGTGCAATGGTGACGCTCGAGCGGAACGAAGCAGCGTTTGTTCTAACCATGGACGATGGCGAGAACCGCATGAACCAGAGCTGGCTGGATACGATGAATCAAGCACTCGACGAGGTAGATGCCGGCGCAGCCGCGGTTGCGCTCGTTACCACCGGCACCGACAAGTTCTTCTCCAACGGCTTGGACCTCGAATGGCTCATGGGATCCGGTGTTGACATGCCGGCGTTCGTCGCCGACGTCGAACGTCTCTTCGCCCGCGTGATCGCCGCCCCATACATCACAGTGGCGGCTCTCAACGGTCACACCTTCGCCGCCGGCGCCATGCTTGCGT
>JARFRN010000092.1 GCA_029287195.1 Acidimicrobiia bacterium
AATGACGATGTCCGGATTCATGTGCTGCTGCACCTCAGTTTCTTGTTGTTGGGTTTGATCTCTATCCGAGAACTTCGCTCATCATGACGGGTCGGCCCTCCTCGATGGAGCGGTGCCCGGCCTCACCAACCGCCACCGCCATCAAGCCGTCCTCGAGAGTCACTTTGGGTGGCGTTCCGTTGCGGATCGCCTCGATGAAGTCGACGTGTTCCAGATAGCTGGCCCCCTCGTGGAGCCCGCGGTAGGCAACATGCTCGTCCGAGACCGGTTGCTCGACGACGGTGCGCTCGGCACGCCTCCCCAACCGCATCACCGCTTCTGGTACGAACGACTCGACCTTGCCGACATCGCCGGTGACCGCCAGCTCCTGCTCGTTGCGAGAGCCCTCGGCAAACATGCATAGGTCGAGCATTGCCCGGATACCGTTCTCGAAATCGACGGTGACAAATGCGTTGTCGAGCAAGTCGGGGACCTCCCCGTCGTAGCGCTCCTCTAGATGGTTGACATCCTGTGCACCAGATCCGTAGACCCGTACCGGCTTCGATTCTGCAATCAGGGTCATCAGATCGAAGAAGTGACAGCACTTCTCGACCAGAGTTCCTCCTGTGAAGCGATTGAACCTGTTCCAATCCCCGACCTTCGGCAGGAACGGGAAGCGGTGCTCCCGGATGAAGATCATCTTGATGTTGCCAACCGCACCCGAACGCACCTCATGAATCAACGCGTCGATTGGCGGTTTGTAGCGGTACTCGAGTCCCATCCAGACAACACCCTGGTGCCCCTCAGCCGCCTCGAGAATGCGGCGGCACTCGGACACTGTGGTGCCGAGCGGCTTCTCCACCATCACGTGAAGACTCTCGTAGGCAAGGATGTCCTCCATGATGTCGGCGTGCGTGTGGTTTGGAGACACGAGGACCACCGCATCACAGACATCCGCCGCCAGCAGATCCCGATGATCCTCGAACACCATATCGTCCTCTATGCGGGCCGTGTTCTTGCCGAACTTGCGTGACTGCGGGTCGGGATCGGAGATCGCTACGACCCTGGCTCCGTCGATCGCATTGACGTTGTTGATGTGCTCGAGGCCCATCATCCCCGTGCCGATGACGCCGTAGCGGATCTCGTCCATTGTCGTATCTCCTAGATGCCGAGGTAGCCGTCGGTAGCTGCGACTGCCTCGGGACCCTTGCCCTGCATCTCCATCGAGGCGCGGATCGCATCGATGGTCTCGGGAATGGTCACCGACTCTTGCGGGATGTTGATACCGAACACTATGTCATCACCCGAAAGCCCGACCATCTCTTCCCAAAGGCCGATCTCATACATGTCACCTCGCGGATACTCCATGTAGCGGGCCCACTGGAACAGGGACGAGTTCGAGTTGAATCCTTCATCGATGCGGACAACCTTGATGCGGGGATACGCCTTGAAAGCAGCGATTGCCTCATCGACCGACATCTTTGCCTTCGGCGATGCCGATATGGTGATGATGTGGCCGTGGGTCACCGGGGTGTGGACCAACAACCCGGTAGCGTCGACGCCGTCCATGATGTTCATCAAGTCGACCGCTTGGTGGTTGGGGATGGGTTCGACCTGCAGGACGTTGGTGAGGCCACGGTGGGTATCACCCGGATCGGCGACGCGGCGAATGATCGTGATGAAGGTCTTGGAAACACCTACGGCCTTGTGGATGGCATCAACAGCCCGGATCAGTCCCGTCGTGTTGCAGGACGTCAGCTTCAGATAGTCGACGCCGAGACCCTTCTCGTAGTTGACGGTGCCGTGGAAGAAGACATCGGCAACCTCGGCTGCCTCGCCGCCCTGAAAAACAGCTTTCACACCTGCGGCGACATACTTCTCCTTGTTCTTGGCGCCGATTCCACCTGGGGCGGAATCGAGCATGATGTCGACCTCGCCCAGCAGATCGTCGAAGCTTCCGGACACCGGGATGCCGGCGTCTTCGAGCGTCCTCTCCGAACCGGGAACGGCAGCGAACAGCTTGAACGGCATGCCCCGTTCCTTGAGCGCTCTGACCGGAAGGGTGGGTGCGATGTCGGCCACACCAACCAGCTCCATGTCTCCCTGGAGGGCGACACCTGCGGCGAGCCGATTTCCGATGACTCCGTAGCCGGCGACTCCGACCTTTACCTTGCTCATACCG
Organism: Acidimicrobiia bacterium; assembly: GCA_029287195.1. Taxonomy (GTDB): domain Bacteria; phylum Actinomycetota; class Acidimicrobiia; order Spongiisociales; family UBA5794; genus JAAETI01. Next base: position 2,162 of record JARFRN010000092.1, read on the forward strand.
TGCTCCTTGCTAGTGGACCGTCCAGGTCGATTACTGGGATTCTCCAGTATTCGGCCAATGCTTCCAACTCCGTTCGATAATCCCCATACACGATGCCGTAGTGATGCTCGAGACCCTCCCGCATGATGGCGGCGACGACCTGCGGCGCAGGCCGGTCGAACTCGATGACGCCTGCGGTGCCGGAGAAGGCCAGCGGCACATCGAGCATGGTCCCTGCACCGACGACCAGCGCCATCTCGTTGCCCGCCTGGCTGAGCCTGGCGAGCGTCACCCGACCGGGCCGCAGCGCAAACTCGTTGAGCAGCGGCTTCGCCCGGTTGGAGTGGATCGTCCCTGTCGGAGACCCATCATCTGGAGCCATGTGCATCGGGGCCAACCCGCAATGCCACAGGACGCCGGTATCTCCTTCGGTGTCCATCTCCACGATGTCGGCCACGAAGGCGGGCTCGCCGGCCACAGCCTGCAGGAGAAGCGCCGTGACGTTGCCGTAGACATCAGCCTCACAGGTGCCGGGTGTGCCGTCGTCGATGAGCATGCTCTGTGGCGAACACGCCGCACCTCCGTACTCGGTGAAGCACTCGGGCCAGCATCGGGTGGCAATCCCAGACCAGCCCCCCTCCCGGATCAGCGCCTTCATGCCTCCGTAGAGGCTGAGCGATTTGCCCAGCGCTTCTTGATCGAGATGATCGAGGCTGCCCAGTGCATCGGTGGCACGCTTCCGGGTCTCAGCCAGTTCAGCAGCATCGATGTGGCGAGAACAGCCGAATAGATCGGCGAGTTCCTTGCGCTCGACCTCGATACCGGTCACCCGCAGCAGCTCATCTGGGTCGTAGCCGCACGGTTCGAATCCGATCGGATGATCACCGATCACCCCCACCGTCGCCCCCCGCAGTTGTGCCGCCACCTCGGCCGCCCGCAGCCGGGCCGACTCGGAGGACGGACTCGGCGAGCGGCGCCGGGAAGGTGGCTGGCCGACACCGGAAGCCAATAGCTCCTCGATGTCGGTGACGGCTCCGCGGTCGTCCGCATGGCGGTGGACGTACCCGAAGCGACTGCCGGCATTGATCAGCGCGTAGGCGGCGAGGTTGATACCACAGAATGAGTTGAGTCGGAGACGACCACCGGTTCGCTCCTCGGGGAACGACCACAGAATGATCGGAGCTGCGTAGCGGGCACCGATCGCCTCCGTCATCGACGAGTCGGTAAAAGACACTTGCAGCAAGAGGAGGGCATCGAGCTCGACGCCGTCGAACTGTTCCAGCGCGGCCTCGGTGCTTGCAGCATCGAACAGAAGATCCGGCGTACCGATGAGATCCGCGTCGAGCGCCCTCAGCGTTGCAAAGGCGGTTGCGGCTATCTGCTCGGCATAGGGAACATCGAATGTCGGCCGTGCCAGCGCCAGGACACCCAGTCGGGGGGAGGTCATGCGCTACTCGTAGGGGGTCTCGTCCCAGAAGCCCTGGAACTTGCCGAGACCGACATCGGTGTACGGATGGTCGAAAGCGTCTTTGAACACCGGCATACCCGCGGTCACGATGTCTGCTCCGCTGACCGCCGAGTTGACGATCTGCCGCGCATTGCGAGCGGCGGCAACGATGATCTCGGTTTCGAAACCGTAGTTGTTGCGGATAGCCGTGACTTCGTCGACGAAGTGGGTGATCTCTTCGCCATTGGCCTCTTTCCACCCGATGAACGGAGAGACGTATGAGGCACCCATTCGCATGGCCTGCAGGGCCTGCGCAGGAGAGAAAGCAAGCGTTAGGTTCGACTTGATGTCGTCCGCGGCCAGCTCGTAGACCGCCTTGAAGCCGGGCTCCGTGGCGGGCAGCTTGATGACGAAGTTGGGCGACATCGCAGCGAGCTTCTTGCCCTCTTTGACCATCTCGGTCCAGTCATCTAGGTGAGGATTGACTTCAACCGATATGGGCTTGTCCGTCCCCGCAAAGATCTCGCCGATCTCGGAAATCACTTTGAGGAACGGTTTGCCGGACACGAGTACATGCCGCGGATTGGTGGTGACTCCATCGATATCCCACATGTCGAGGGCGTATTCGATCTCGTCGGTCTTGGCGCTATCCAGGAAGAACTTCATCTCTTCTCCATTGTCTTTCGCTATTGCTCTTTGAGGGTGCGCAGGACGTTTTGCACGGTCATGTCGCTGACTCGAGCATTCGACTCTGCGGTGAGGCCTGCGATGTGCGGGGTGAGTACAACGTTATCCAATCCGGCAAACATTTGGCCGGTCTGGGCCGTTACCGGTTCGACTTCGAAGACGTCGAGAGCCGCGCCGGCGATGTGACCCCGCCGGATGGCTGCTGCGAGTGCTGCGTCGTCGACGATGCCGCCGCGGGCGGTGTTGACGATGATCGCCCCCGCAGGCAGCTTGTCCAACGCAGTCGTGTCGAGGAGGTGACGGGTGTCGTCGGTGAGGGGGACGTGCAGGCTGATAGCGTCGGAAACTTCGAGCAATGAGTCGAAGTCGGCTATCCGATCAACCGACCCCCAGAGCTGATCGTCGGCGGGAAGATATGGGTCATAGGCACCGACTTTCAGCCCGAGGGCGCTCGCCCGGGAAGCAACCATGCGGGCAATGGTTCCGAAGCCCACCAAACCGAGCCGCTTCCCGGCGCTCTCTCTGCCCTGCAGGTCGGCGCGAGGCCATTCGCCCCCGATCACACGGGAGTTGCTGTGATACGCCCCGCGAAACAACATCAGAAGCGCGCCAATAACGTATTCGGCTACTGCCTGGGCGTTGGCCCCAGTTGCCGGGTGAACGGCAACGTTGTGACGAGCGCAGGCCTCCAGATCGATGTTGTCCAATCCGACACCCAGTCTGCCCACGACCTTCAACAGCGGGGCTGCGGCCAGCAATTCCTCGTCTACCTGGGTTCGGTTGCGAACGATGATGCCGACGGCCCTTTCGACCTCGACGAGCAACCGGGTGCGATCGTCGACCAGCTCTGGATCAAACAGAACTCCGTATTCATCCTGTAGCGGCGCCAGCGCAGCTTCGTTCATGAACTCCGAAACAACGACGTCTGCCATTACAACCTCTCAAAAATGGAACCGGTTCCGTTTGTGGCGCCACCCGCGCTCGTTGCGGACGGGGGAATGCGTCGAGCCACTGCTCACAAGCGCCAACTCGTCACCGAAGACTACTACCGACCGCCGATGTCGAGAAGTCGGGATAGGGCCCATTCGGGGTGCCGAATGTCCCTAGCGTAGCTTCACTGGATCTACCGCGGTCACCCAGAAACTGGGTCGAGTTGACTTGCGCGTCTTGGAGACAACATTATCGTTACTGCGGCATCGGCACGCGGCCGGTGCTCAAGGAGGAGGACTCCATGAAGCGATTTAAGTGGTTGCTGCTTATTGTCGTCTTCGCTCTCATCGCCGCTGCATGTGGCGATGATGATGCGGACGAGACGACGACGGCGGCACCATCCGACGATGCTGCGGCTACAACAACAGCCGCACCAAGCGACGACGGTGGGACTGAAACAACAGCCGCACCAAGTGACGACACAGAAGCGCCGGCCGACCTGGCCGGTACTTCGGTAACCGTCTTCTCTTCGGAGGACGGAGTTGACGAAGCAACTGGAATCCAGCGGGCGCTAGACGTCTTCGCTGCAGAGACTGGAATCGAGATCACCCACACGGGTGCGCGTGACTTCTCGGAGCAGATCAACGCGCAAGCCGCCGGCGGTAACCCGCCCGACATTGCGATGTTCCCGCAGCCCGGCAAGGTGCTGGACTTCGCAGCGCAGGGCTTCCTGCTGCCGATTCCTGAGGACATCGTGTCCGTGGTCCGGCCACAGTGGCCCGGCGGCACGCTCGAGACGTATACCTATGAGGACCAGGTCTACGCCTTCCAGGTGAAGACCGACCTGAAGTCGATCGTCTGGTACAACACGCAGGTGTTCGCCGACGGCGGATACGCGATCCCGACCACCCTCGACGAGCTGGTAGCTCTCAGCAGCCAGATGATCGCCGACGGTCAGACGCCGTGGTGTATCGGTATCGAGTCGGGCCCGGCCACCGGCTGGACCTTCACCGACTGGATGGAGGACATGATGCTGCGGGTCGAGGGCCCGGAGCAATACGATCGGTGGACGAGCGGCGAACTGCTGTTCTCCGATCCCGCAGTAGTGGGCGTCGCCGAGACGATCCTCGATATCTGGAACACTCCGGGCAACACCTATGCGGCCGGTGGTTCCATCTCGGCCACGGCACACAGCGCCGACAACGGTCCGCCGTTGGCCGACGGAACCTGCGCCATGGTTCGCCAGGCCTCGTTCTTTGCGGCCTTCCTGCCGGAAGGCACCCCGGTCGGCCCCGACGGGCAGGTTGACACGTTCTACTTCCCGAACGTGGACACCAACTCGGCGCCGACGCTGACGGCCGGCAACTCGGCCGCAGCATTCCGTGACGCTCCCGAGGTATGGGCGGTCATGGAGTACGTGGGCTCGAGCCGGTATGCCGAAGAGCGGCAAAAGGCCCAGCGGGAGATCAAGGGCGGCGACGCCTCTGGCTTCCTGACATCGAACCTGGGTGTCGATCTCAGTCTGTGGAACGAGCTGGAGGGCGGCTTCATCGAGATTCTCGCCAACGCAAATCCAGCCCGGTTCGACGGCTCGGACCTGATGCCGGCAGCTGTCGGTGCAGGAACGTTCTGGACCGAGGGCACCAGCGCAGTCAACGGTGACAAGACGGTCGCCGACGCCTTCGCGGCCATCGACGATTCCTGGCCCAGTTCGTAGACAATACGAGCAATAGAGACGAGAAAGGCCGGTCCGCTCTGCGGACCGGCCTTTCTCGTAATCGCATGCTTCGATTGCGCGTACTAGATTTCGCAAACGCGGCCTAGACGAGGGAGCACTATGAACAGACTCGTGATCACCGTACTAGGTATCGTTGCGGCCGTCGGTGGTAGCGCGTTGGTCTTCATCGGGATCAACAAGCTATTCGACCTCACCGAGGAACGGTACCCGCAGTACACCGCCATCGCCGGGGGGCTGCTGTCTGGGGGGGTGTTCGCTCTCCTCTGGGGCAATCGGATGATCGACTCACCGGTATTGGTGACTGTTATCGCAATCGTCATCGGAGCTGCCCTCGGATACGCCCTGGGTATCTTCGAGCCGAGTACGCAACGATTGGCGGTGGGGATCGGGGGTGGTGCCGCCCTCGGCTTGTTGCTAGGGATCTTCGCCCAGGGGCCTACCACAGATGGCGAGACTGAGATCACCGGCATACTGCCGTCGATTGACCCCGTTGGCATCATCGTTGGAATCCTGATCGGTGCCGGTCTTGGCTTCCTGATTTGGGTGCTCACCGGCCGCAAGGCGGATCGACTGCTGTCGCGGATGGCGCTCGGCCTGGCTCTTGGTTGGCTGCTCGGCGCCTGGATGGCTGCCGAGCTCACCGGATCGCGGGCTGAAGTTCTCATCGTTGCGGTGATACTCGGCGGATTGGTGGGAGCGGCCGTCGGCGGACGGACCCATCCGGATCGAGTGCGGCGAGCCGATATCTCGCTCGGTAGCCGCAAGTACATCTTCCTGACGCCGGCCCTGGTGTTTGTCGGTGCGACTCTGGTGATACCGCTGCTCCGCACCATCTGGCTCGGCTTCCTCACCGGGAATCCGAACGACCTGCGCTGGACGGGGCTCAGCAACTACGCCGACATCTTCTCCGATCCCGGGATCATCTCCTTCGGTAAAGCCGGGGACATCATCGGGAGCCGACTGTTCTGGGTGGCAGTACTGCTGCTCGTCATTGGCACCGTTGTCGGAAGGGTGCTCGGCCGGCGGGTTGGTACCGGCTTCTCCGTCAACTCTGGAAGTCTCTCCCTGCTGGGCGGTGGAGCGATCCTGTTCGGCTTTGCGGTCTTCACAGCGGTGCGCGGGACTATCCCCAACAACCTGTGGTGGATCTTTTCAGTGATCATCTTCGCAGTGTCACTCGGCCTGGCGGTGGCCGTCTTGGCCGACCGCGCCAGAGGGGAGAACATTGCGAAGTCGCTGATCTTCCTGCCGATGGCGATCAGCTTCGTTGGGGCCTCGGTGATTTGGCGGCTCATCTACGTGGCCCGTCCGCCGCAAGATCCGCAGACCGGTGTCTTCAACTCGCTCTGGATCATGTTTGGAGAGTGGAGCAACTCGACCACCGCCAAAACCATCGTTGCCTCGGTGCTGGGGCTCATCATCGTCGCTCTGCTCTATCTGGCGTGGCGGGGTTGGCAGGCTGAGGCCAACGCCGTAGCAGCCGGCTCAATAGCGATAATCCTGGTGCTCGGGTGGCTGGCCTACCGGTTCTTGGGACCCGGCTTGGGCGGATTCGAAATCAACGAGGCAACCGGAGACGTTGTTGCCAAACCGGTCCTATTCATCCAGGAAGCGCCGTGGAACAACTTCTGGTTGATGGTTGTCTTCATCTGGATCCAGACCGGCTTTGCAATGGTGATCTTCTCGGCTGCGATCAAGGCGGTGCCCGAGGATCTGTTGGAGGCAGCCCGCATCGACGGCGCCACCGAGTCGCAGACCTTCTGGCGAGTGACGGTGCCGCAGATCTTCCCGACGATCGGGGTAGTGGTGACCACGCTGATCGTGCAGACGCTCAAGATATTCGACATCCCGAAGGTGATGACCAACGGCAACTTCGACACACAGGTGCTTGCCAATGAGATGTGGGAGCGAGCCTTCACTCAGCTCAACTTCGGGCTCGGGTCGGCAGTTGCGGTGGTCCTGTTCGTTGCCGTGCTACCGGTGATGGCAATCAACATTCGGCGGATGCAGAGGGAGAGGCTGGGATGACGACAACAGCGACAAAGACAACTGAGGGTGTCTTAACCGCCCGCCGTCCTCTTGGGAAGCGCATCTACCGCTTCCTGCGATCGATCCCAACCTGGTTCCTCTGGATCTTGGTGATATTGTGGACCGTGCCGACGTTCAGCTTGTTCGTCAACTCGTTCCGCACCCGGGACGCCCAGCGCGCCAGCGGGTTTTGGAACGCCCTGTCGGACAATGCCAACGGTTACGACTTCCCGACGCTCGACAACTACCGCGACGTGTTGTTCCCGGATGTCGGTGCGGGTGTGGGCAACGCCCTGCTCAATTCAGCATCGATCGCCATCGTTGCCACGATCATCCCGATCGCAATTGCGGCATTCGCCGCCTATGCGTTCGCTTGGATCGACTTCCGAGGCCGGGAGTGGCTGTTCATCGCAACTGTGGCGCTGCTGGCAGTGCCTTCGCAGGTGGCGCTGATTCCGCTGCTATCGGCGTACTCCAACGGAGTTGCGTGGACGATACCGGTGCTGGAGAAGACGGTGACACTGTTCCCCGACATGGACTTATCGGGGGAGATACCGTCGGTGTGGCTGACGCATACCGGTTTTGCCATGCCGTTTGCCATCTTCCTGTTGCACAACTACATCGCCGGTCTGCCCAAGGACCTCTTCGAGTCGGCTGCCATCGACGGTGCCGACCACTTCAAGGTGTTCTGGCGGCTGGTGCTGCCGCTGTCGGTTCCGGTACTTGCAGCATTTGCGATCTTCCAGTTCCTCTGGACCTGGAACGACTACCTGATCGCCCTGACGATGATCGGGGGTAATCGAGCGAATCTGCCGGGCACGATTGTGGTGGCCTCGCTTGCCGGAGAGTTCGGAGCACGAGAGCATCTGTTGACTGCAGGAGCGTTCGTGATCACCATCGGACCACTGATCGTGTTCTTCCTACTGCAGAGATTCTTCGTGAGAGGAATCACCGCGGGTTCAGTGAAGGGCTAAAGACAGGTCAGCCGATGACGAAGCGGTCCCCACTTCGGGGGCCGCTTCGCCTTGTTCGCAACCCACGACGCCACCGTTGCCGTTTCCTCGCGGGAAACTGCTGGGAGATCGCAAAGCAAGTGCTACTGCTCCATCGCTTCGTCGGCCAGAAACGAGTCGGTCACCAGCCCGGCGCCCGGCAATTCGGCCGATCCTTTGTGTAGCTCCTCGAGGATCTGCGCCGACTCTTGCGGCATGTGATAGGTCTCTGCCTCTCCAGGGAAAGCGCCGCTCTGCACATCAACGAAGAACTGCTCCAACGCCTCCACCGCAATGTCGGCTAGCTGAGCGTACTGTCGAACGAACTTGGCGGTGCGCTTGTCGTGAAGCCCGAGCGCATCGTGAAATACCAGTACCTGGCCATCGCAAGCGGGACCGGCACCGATTCCAATCGTGGGGACGGCCACATCCTCGGTAACCAGCTCGGCAACCACATCAGGGACACCCTCGAGCACGATGGCGAACACACCGGCATCGGCCAGCAGGTTGGCTTCGGTGATCAACTCGTAAGCGGCAGCCGCCTGCTTGCCCTGCACCCGGTAGCCGCCCATGGCGTGCACCGACTGTGGAGTAAGACCGAGATGACCCATGACCGGAATCTCGGCATCGAGCACTGCCCGAATCACGTCGAGGCGCTTCTCCCCACCCTCCAGTTTCACGGTCTCGGCCCGGCCCTCACGAATGAGGCGCCCGGCGTTGTGGACCGCCTCCTTCGGGGTGGTGTGGTAGCTGAGCCAGGGCATGTCACCGACCAACAATGCGCTCGGCTTGGCGCGAGCAACCGCCGCGGTGTGATAGACCATCTCGTCGATCGTCATTCCGAGGGTGTCGCTGCGGCCCAGCACCGCGTTGGCTACGGAGTCTCCTACGAGGATGATGTCGGCGCCGGCCCGATCCGCGATGTGGGCCGTCGGCTCGTCGTAGGCAGTAATCATCCGGATCTTGTCGCCACCCTTGCGTGCTCTGATCGCAGGTGCGGTGATCTTCCCCGTCATCTCTACCTCCCTCCTCGGGGCTCTTCATACTTGTCAGCTTGCCCGGGCCGACTTGCATTCGCCCCGGTGTGAGTCACCAACACTACCGGGCAGGCAGTCATTCCGGCCGACGCAGCGGCTATGTTGCCGACTATGGCACGCAAAGACATAACCATGACTGCGGACGAGATCCAAGAGTTTCTCACTTCCAATACTGTGCTCCAGGTGGCGACAGTCGGCAATGACGGCTGGCCTCACCTCGCGCCGATGTGGTATGTGATGGACGGGGACCGGGTGGTTTTCCGCTCCTTCACCAAATCGCAAAAGATCGTGAACCTCGAACGCAACCCAGAGTTCACGGTGCTGGTGGAGACCGGCGACGACTACTCGCAGCTCCGGGGCGTCATGATCAAGGCGAAAGCCAAGCTGATTGATGACCCGGAGTACGTGCTGTCGGTCTACGGCCGCCTGGCTGCCAAGTACCCGATGATCAATGACGCCCCCCTGCAACTCGAGGGCGAGGCCTTGAGGAATGCCCTCGGCCGCTTCGCTGGCAAGAACACGGCGGTCGTCGTCGAACCCGTCAAAGTGATCAGCTGGGACCACACCAAACTCGGCGGGGGTTACTAGCGCAGCTGCCGCCCCCCTATCCCTTCCCTTCCACTTCCGTTCTTGCGGGTCTGGGTACGAAATGCTGTACAGGGTGACGCAAGAACCGATGGTGCCCGGCCGGCCGGCTAGGGACTCGAAGGTGTGTCCCGTACACTTGGCCTATGGTCGCCATCATGCCGATCATCATCTTGCTGATCGCCCTGCTCGCATACTTCGCCTGGAGATCGCACCAGCGCGCTGTGCAGATGTGGGGCGAGGTCGCCGCTGATCTGGGACTGAATTTTCAGGTAGGCGGGGGGATCTCGCGACCGGTCCTCACCGGAACCGTCGGCGGGCTCCCCGTCCGCATCGACACCTATGTGCAGCGTTCCGGCAGAAACAGCACGACCTACACTCGCTATCGGGTTATGTACCCGCACCTGGGTTTCGAGTTCCAGCTGAGGCGGGAAGGGGCGTTCGCAGCCATCACCAAGCTGTTCAGAGCCCAGGACGTCGAAGTAGGAGACCAGCTGTTCGATGATGCGTTCGCCGTCCGGACCAGCGATCCCAATCGCTTGCGCCAAATGCTCACCCCATCGGTGCGAACCGGGCTGCTACGCCTGATCGCTTCCTACGGAGGCGTCGTCATTGCAGACGACAACATATCGTTCAGCAAGCCCGGCTTTGAGAGCAACCCGGATCGGCTCGAGTCGACCATCCAGCGCCTAGCGGCAACTGCCCGGCTGCTGTCCTCTCCCGACGCGGGTGTCGGCGACGACATGGTCATAGATAGGGAGCAGGGTCTGCTCGACGATGTTGCCGGCAGGATTCGGCAACGCATCGAGGCCGAACCAGAGGACGTGGACCAGAGGATTTTCGAAGTCGAGACGCTGGCAGCTGCCGGCCGGGAGGCGGCTGCGGCCGAACGAATCGCAGAACTCGAGCGACTCGCTCCAGCAGACCCCGATGTCATCGGCTGGCGTGAAGCGCTCCAAACCGAACGGGTCAGCCATGACAACACGGTCGACGTCGATGCTATGGCCAAGGATCTCTTCGGCGGAGAGGATCTCAGCTTCGAGACACGTGCCAGATTCAACTCCCAATACGCCGACGCCCCAATCCGATGGGAGGGCCGGGTCAAGAAGGTCGACCGCGGCCACGTCACCAT
>JARFRN010000162.1 GCA_029287195.1 Acidimicrobiia bacterium
TCCCGGCCCGAAACCTCCGCAGCCCAACCATCTACGCCGGCAGCACCACCGCCGCCTCCAACCCCAGTCACGCGAGATACGGGCCTGCCGGACACCTTCTTCGATGACGTGTTTGGAGACAATCGACTCAGCTTCGAGGCCGATGGCGAGTTCGAAGAGAAGTACAGCGGCAAGACGGTCACGCTGTCCGGCCCTGTCAAGCAGGCCAGAGAGATCGAAGAAGACCCGAACCTGGCAACCGGCCCTGCTGCCAAAGCCGTCGTGACCGTGGCCCAGATAGAGAACGAGCTCTACGGCAGGACCGACATCGATGCGGTGGTCTTCCTGCCGCGCGGCAGTGCAGGCAAGCTACCGCGGGGAGAGGTCATCTCGTTCAGCGGAACGCTATCGGGCGTGGACCCGTTCATGCGCAACCTCTTCGTGACCGACGCACACAGGCTCAGCTAGGCGACTCGTCGTCACGGAGAAAACCGACGGGACTGCCACTCACTACAGAGACGTCGCAGCCGGTGTACGGGTCACGCCAACTTGTCGTTCAAGTAGGCGGCAAGCTGGTCCATTGCGACCCGATCCTGGTCCATCGTGTCGCGATCTCGTACCGTCACCGCCCGATCCTCCAACGTTTCGAAGTCGACGGTGACACACAGCGGCGTGCCGATCTCATCCTGGCGGCGGTAGCGACGACCGATGGCCTGGGTGACGTCGTGTTCGAGGGGCCACAGCGGGCGCAGATCCGCGGCCAGCGCTGTCGATACCTCGACCAGCTCCGGCTTCTTGGATAGCGGAAGGACCGCAACCTTGATCGGAGAGAGACGCTTGTCGAGACGGAGCACAGTTCTGGTGTCTCCACGAACCTCTTCTTCATCGTAGGCGTCGAGCAGGAACGCGAACGTGGTGCGGGTCGCCCCGGCAGCCGGCTCGATGACGTACGGGACAAAACGCTCCCCCGACTCCTGATCGAAGTAGGTGAGATCCTTGCCGGACCGTTCCATGTGCGCCTTGAGATCGAAATCGGTCCGATTGGCGATGCCCTCCAACTCGTCGAAGCCCCACGGGAAGCGGTAATCGACATCGAAGGTCCCGGCCGAGTAGTGCGACAGCTCGTCGGGCTCGTGCTCACGGAATTGGAGGTTCTCCTCCCGCATTCCCAGATCCACGTACCAGCGTTTCCTCTCATCGATCCAATACTTGAACCAACCGTCTGCATCCTCAGGACGGCAGAAGAACTCCATCTCCATCTGCTCGAATTCGCGGGTGCGGAACACGAACTGGCCGGGTGTGATCTCGTTGCGGAATGATTTGCCGATCTGGGCGATCCCGAAGGGCAGTTTCATGCGGGAGGTGCGACGGACGTTCTCGAAGTTGATGAAGATGCCCTGCGCGGTCTCCGGCCTCAGGTATACGGCGTTGTCGGCCGACTCCACCGGCCCCATATGCGTTTTGAACATCAAGTTGAAGTTCTTCGCCTCGGTGAAGGTCCCCCTCTTGCCACACGACGGGCATTGGTCTGGGTCCTCCAACTTGTCCTCGCGAAAGCGGTTGTTGCAGTTGGTGCACTCCACGAGCGGATCCGTGAACGAGGCAAGATGGCCCGAGGCCTCCCACACCGACGGAGCCTGGATTACGGCGGAATCGATTCCGACCACGTCATCGCGCATGCGCACCATCGAGTGCCACCACTGCTCCTTGACATTCCGCAACAGCTCCACACCGAGCGGTCCATAGTCATATGCGGAGCGGAGACCGCCGTAGATCTCCGACGACTGGAAAACGAAGCCGCGCTTCTTCGCAAGGTTGACGATGGTGTCGAAATCGATAGACATGACTGATCCAGTTTCGGGAATTGGGTCGGCATGATAGGGCCGGGACAGAGGAGGTCAGCGAATGTCGCTCGGGTCAGGTGGCACGTCGTCGTCGGCGACGGCATCGGTAGCGCCGCCGAAGCGGCGGTCACGTTCCTGATACTCGATGATGCACTCCACGAGGGTGTGCCGGTCGAAATCCGGCCAGAGGACCGGGGTGAAGACGTACTCGGAGTAAGCGGCTTCCCAGAGGAGATAGTTCGAGGTCCTCAGCTCACCGCTGGTTCGAATCACCAGGTCCGGGTCGGGCATTTCCGGCAGGTACAGACGGGACGCTATCGAATCAGCAGTGACGGATGCGGGGTCGAGCCTCCCGGACGATGCATCCTCAGCTATGGATCGCGCTGCCCGGGCGATCTCGGTGCGACCGCCGTAGTTGAAGGCAAACACCATGTGCATGCCTTCGTTGTCGCGGGTGAGGTTCTCGGCATCGTTGATGCGGTCGCGTAGGTCCTGGGGGACTCGGGGATCGTCTCGCTCCCCAATGAAGTGGATCTTTATGTCTTTGGCGTGGAGTTCATCCCGCCGCCGCTGCAACAAATCGACATTGAAGTGCATGAGGAACTCGACTTCGGCTGGATCGCGTGACCAGTTCTCGGTTGAGAACGTGTATGCGGTGAGCCACTCCACTCCGATCTGGAGAGCGCCGTCGATGACGTCGAACAGAGCGGGCTCGCCGGCAGCGTGTCCCTGGGTCCGGTGCATGCCGCGAGCATTTGCCCAGCGACCGTTGCCATCCATGATGATGGCAACATGGCGGGGAACCCGCTCGAGATCGAGCCCTTCATACATCGAGCACCGCCAGGGACTGGATCTGCCGCTCCAAGTGGTATTCCACGAACCGTCGAGCCACTCCCCTCGCTTCTCCCGAGAACGCTTCGTTGATGTCCGGCAAGTCGCCCAGATCGGCACTCGCCAGTTTGGCGAGGTAGAGGGTCAGCCCATCCCGCAGTGAGTAGGCCCCCGGCGTACGGCACTCGTCGCAGAGAACGCCACCGGCCGGGAAGCTGAACCGGGTGAGCCCATCCCGTCGACCGCATCCGGCGCAATGCTCCAGCGCCGGGGCGACCCCAATCGTCTCGGCGGCCTTGAGCAGGTAGGCAGTCAGCAGATCTGAGTGCGCCGACCCAGCCTCCAGCGCCCGCAGGCCGCGCTGCAAGAGAAGGAAGAGCCTCACCGAGGACTCGTTCTCCTGGGCGACCGCGTCGGCAACCTCGACCATCGCCCCGGCCATGACAACTCGGTCCAGATCGGAACGCAGGTTGTGGAAGGGCTCGATCATCGCGACCTGGGTGATCGTGTCGAGGTTGCGTCCCTCATAGAGCACGAGATCGACATGGCTGAAAGGTTCGAGGCGTCCACCGAAACGGCTCTTGGTCTTGCGGATCCCTTTGGCAACCGTCCGCAGCTTGCCGTGGTTCGGACTCAGCAGCACGACCACGCGGTCGGCTTCCCCAAAGGGAAAGGACCGCAGGACGATCCCTTGATCGTGCCGAATACCCATATGCGGAAGTTAGTACGTCCCCTTCGTTCCGTCGGCGACCCCTCACCCGGACTCCCTGTTATTGCGGGACGACGTACGAGATATCGCACTGACACCCGCCAGAAATCAGGGCGCGGCGCCACCCCTGTTCTTGCGGGACGACGTACGGGATATCGCACCCGTAACCGCAAGAACCGGGAAAGGGGGAAGTGCGTCTGTCTCAGAAACCGAGACGGTCCAGTGTCTGATCGCGGCGTTGCCAGTCTTGTTCGACCTTCACACGGATATCGAGGTAGACCGGGCTACCGAAGAACCGCTCCAGGTCGGCACGGGCTTCGGCTCCGACCTCGCGAAGCAGCGACCCACCCTTGCCGATGACGATGCCCTTCTGCGACTTGCGTTCCACGAAGGCGCTGGCCCCCACATAGACCGTGTCGTTGTCCCGGGTCTCCATCTCCTCGACCACGATCGCCAGCGAGTGCGGCAGCTCTTCCCGCAGCCGATGCAGGAACTTCTCGCGAATCAGCTCCGCGGCGTACAGACGATCCGGTTGGTCCATATGAGTGTCCGTCGGGAAGTACTGCGGCCCTTCGCTGAGGAGACCATCGATCTCTTCGAGGACCCGTTCAGTGCCGTCATTCTCCAGAGCCGAGACCGGAACGTAGGCCGTGAAATCCCATGCGCCGGCCTCTTCCAGTTGCTCGAGGATCCTGTCGTTCCGGGCAATATCGACTTTGTTGACAACAACGACGACCGTGGCTTCGGCCTGCTGTAGTCGCTCGGCGATCAGCCTGTCGCCGGGACCGACCTTCTGCGTGGCATCCAGCACAAGAAGGACGGCATCCGCCTCTTCCAACGATCCATAGACCAGCCGGTTGAGCCGGCTGCCCAGCGCCGTCCGCGGCCGGTGCAGGCCCGGGGTGTCCACGAATATGATCTGCCTGTCGGCATCGTTGCGGATGCCCCGGATGGTGTTGCGGGTCGTCTGCGGACGAGGCGACGTAATGGCAACCTTCTCCCCCACCAACGAGTTGACCAGGGTGGACTTGCCCACATTGGGTCGACCAACCACGGCGACGAACCCGGAGCGCACTAGGGATGCAGCCGCACTAGGGCGACACGCCGACCTTGAACGCGTTCGACGGTGATCAAATGTCGGTTGAACTCGAAGTTCTCTCCCTCTGCCGGAACCCGCCCGGCGAGCCCGAGGATGAGGCCACCCACCGTGTCCCAATCCTCATCAGGAATCGTGGTTCCGATGAGTTCTCCGAGGTCGTCGATGTCGAGCCTGGCGTCTATCAGATAGGACCCGTCATTCTCCTTGACCACCATCGGCGCCTCATCGTCGTACTCGTCGGCGATCTCACCCACAAGCTCTTCGAGCAGATCTTCGATCGTTACCAGACCGGCGGTGCCACCAAATTCGTCGACGGCAATGGCCATGTGCACCTGGTTGGCTTGCATCTCCCGCAACAGATCGGGAACCCGCTTGGTCTCCGGCACGAAGTAGGCGTTGCGCATCAGATCCCGAGCTAAGCGGGGACCGGCTTCCTGGTCCCAGAGCTGGAGCAGATCCCGTGCATAGAGCACCCCGAGGATGTCGTCGGTGTCCTCGCCATATACGGGAATCCGGGACTTGCCTTCCTCCAGCACCAAGTCGAGCGCCAATTCGCTCGATGCATCGGCGGCGACCGTGATCATGTCGGGCCGGGGAACCATGACCTCACGCACGATGGCGTCGGCGAAATCGATGACCTGAGATATCAGCGCCCTCTCATGCGCCTCGGTGGCGGCATCTTCATCCTCCTCGTCGTCCTCATCGAGATCGGTGATGAGG
>JARFRN010000166.1 GCA_029287195.1 Acidimicrobiia bacterium
TCCGATATCTCTCAGAGGAGCATGAACCCAGTGGTGTCGCACAGCAACCGGAACCGGCGTCGCCCAGCAACCGGAGCAGCGTCCCAGACCTGGAACACACCAACCGGAGCCACAATGTCCATCATGAACCGAAACAGGACAATTCTCCCGCGCCCCTATCGCGCCCCCAGCGCGCCCCGAAGGGTGCTGCGACAGTGCTGCCGATCGACCCACATGCAGCGGAAAGCCTTGCGTAGCAAGGCTTTCCGATGAGCGGAGGGAGTGGGATTCGAACCCACGGAGGTATTACCTCAACGGTTTTCAAGACCGTCGCCTTCGTCCGCTCGGCCATCCCTCCATGCCACGCCCGCCGGGCCCAGCCTTGCGACTGTGCCGCACCCCCTGAAGGCGGGTGAATCAGGATCAGAGCAAGAGAGTCCAGCGAATAGCTGGGCCTCTCGCCGCGGAGAGAGTGGGATTCGAACCTTCTCCGCGATCCCCCGACCGCAGCAAAGGGCCTCATCCAACCCTCACCCGAGCCCGCAGGCAACAAGAGCTGCCCACGAATCAGAGCACGAGAGTCCAGCGAATAGCTGGGCCTCTCGCCGCGGAGAGAGTGGGATTCGAACCCACGGAACCCCATAAGAGATTCAACGGTTTTCGAGACCGTCGCCTTCGTCCGCTCGGCCATCTCTCCGTGTAGCGGACCAAGCCGCCAACCGGCGGCAGTGTAACCAGTCCCGCTAGTCACTCATCGGCGGGCATCGAAGAAGTCATTGAGTAGTTTTTTGGCCTCGACCTCGCGCACCCCGGTGACAACTTCGCAACGATGGTTGAGCCGCTCGTCCTGCGGGATGTTGAACAGGCTCCACACCCCGCCGGCCTTGAGATCGGGAATCGCATACACGATCCGGTCGACTCTGGCCCACACCGCCGCCATGGCGCACATGGGACACGGCTCGACGGTGACAACCAGGGTGTGTCCTTCGAGACGCCAATCGGTTGCCTCGCGCGATGCCGCCGACAGTACGAGCATCTCGGCGTGGGCGGTTGCATCACCCCGCTGCTCGCGACGGTTGTGATCTGAGGCAACGACATCTCCGTGTTCGTTGATCAACACGGCGCCGACCGGGACATCATCGTGGTCGAGGGCAAGGCGGGCTTCTGCCAGAGCCTCATCCATCACACTTGTGTAGTCGGTCAACAGCACCCCTCAACCGCGAGACTGGCGTATGTGTGGCCCTACTGGAGTCCAATCTACGCCAGTCTGATCTGAGCGGAGGGAGTGGGATTCGAACCCACGAAGCGAGTCACCCCGCTTACACGCTTTCCAGGCGTGCGCACTAGGCCAGACTGTGCGATCCCTCCTGGAGGAAGTGAAAATAGCAGCACCGCTCGATTGCCAGATCACAGAAGCGCACAAACGGGTACCATTGCCGCTGCCGTGCTAGGTGGGGTACTAGGGGTGCCCTGAACCCGAAACCCTCTCATGCGGGACTGAATCCCCGCCCGAGGGTGGACTGTTTCCGGGTCTAGCACCGGGATGTGTTGATGATGAAAGCCGGGTCCTGCGCGGCGGGGCACCGTGAACCGGGTCAGGTCCGGAAGGAAGCAGCCCTAAGCGGTTCGCACCCGGGTGCCGTAGGGCAGCCTGGCTGGAGTCAACCACCCGGCTTGCGCCGGACGCATTACATCCGACGGCGGGTGCACGGCTAATCATCCGGCAAAACACGGCCGGCTATCCGCCAAGGCAGTGCCGGATTATCAGCTTGGAGGCGGTTCGGAACGAACCCAACCCCGTGTTGATCTATTCCCCCGTCGATCTTCCACCGGCATGAGGTGTAGATCGGCACCGCGCTTGATCTCAACCAGTAGGACAGAGCAGCCTCAGACGAGGCGGGCTTCGATCCGCTCCAATAGGAAAACACACTTGTTGTTGTCGCCGCAACAGGCGGCGGCAACATGGTCCGCCCGTCGCTTCGCATCACTGGGCCTGAGCTAGCATGCGCTTTCGCTCGTAGCGAACGAGTAGGGAGGCGGGCCGCTACTCGGTCCGGCATCACCGGCACGGGGAACTCGAATGACCATGAGGAGCAGCCAATGCGACGGTTGATTCCGCTGTTGATTTGTGGTCTCGTCATGTCGGCGTGCTCTCCGGCTACGCCAATGGAAGAAGCTGCAGAGCCTGCGCCGGATGGGTCGATCGAGACGACAGCCGGATCCCCAGATGGCTCGGCGCCGGATGACGCGACGACGACAACCACGACTACGACAACCACGACCCTGCCGCCCCGCCCGGAGGGAACAGTGCCGGGATGGACTGTCGGACGGCCGTGGGGGTCCGTAGACGGTCTCGTCATGTTTCGGGGCAACCCAACCCGCACCTACTACGGACGCGGCCCGCTTCCCGACGACCCGCGGCAGATCTGGCGCTTTCCCCAATCCCCCATGTGCTCCAACTCGCCGGTTGGCGGTCAGGACAAGACATGGTGCGGGAGCGGCTGGACCGGGCAGCCGGTGGTGTGGAATCGCCCGGACGGGACCACAGAGGTCATCTTCGGCGCATACGACGCCCGGATTCACTTCGTCGACGCAGCCACCGGAGCACGAACACGTGCCGATTTTCAGATGGGGGACATCATCAAAGGGTCGGTGAGCCTCGATCCAGACGGATTTCCGTTGCTCTACGCCGGGTCACGTGATCCCCGATACCGCATCATCGCTCTCGATCGCGGCGAACCCACCGAGTTGTGGTCACTGAATGCCGGGTCTGTCGATGGGATGTGGAACAACGACTGGGACTCGAATGCCGCAATCGTTGATGATCTCATGTATCTGGGAGGGGAGAACAGCTGGTTCTTCATCGTCAAGCTGAACCGCGGATTCGACGAGAACGGCCTGGTTACCGTAGATCCGAAGGTCGTCTTCTCGATGCCGGCTTTCACGAGCGAGCTAGTTCAGGCCGTCGGACGCCAGCAGAGTATCGAAAGCTCACCAACTCTCTACGAAGAGCGGGTGTACTTCGCAAACTCTGCAGGCCGGGTGGTGGGTCTAGATGTGTCGGATGTGGAGTCGGGAGAGGCGCCTGTGGTATTCGACTACTGGATGGGCGACGACGTTGATGCCACGATTGTGGTGGACGACGAGGGGATGTTGTACGTCGCTGCAGAGGAGGACTTTCGAACTGCCCGGGCAGCTGAAGTCGGCCAATTGGTGAAGCTCGACCCATACACCGAGGGCGACCCGAGAGTCTGGGGAATCTCGATCCCTTCGGCGCGAGGCTACGAGGGCGGAATCTGGGCTACCCCGGCACTGGTGGGCTCGGTGTTGATGGCTCCAACGAATACCGGCCGGCTGCTCGCCGTCGAGACGGCCACAGGCGACATCCTGTGGGAGGACGACGTTGGAGGCGGGGCCTGGTCATCCCCGGTGGTCGTCGATGAGCGTATGTTGGTCACGACCGGGTGTGAAACCGAACCCACCTTGCGCGGGTACGACATCTCCGACCCGCAGAGCCCCGTAGTCCTCTTCGATCTGCCTGCCGAGGCGTGCATCGAGTCAACGCCCGCCGTTTGGGAGGGCAGATTCTTCGTTGGCTCGCGGGACGGATACTTCTACGCCTTTGGCCGTGGTTCCTGAAACGGCTTCGGCGTCACATGGGTCGGTGCCGATGCGCTAGCGCTTCTCCAGGACGACGCCGTAAACAAAGCCGAGGGGGCCCATCCGCCACAGAGCCACCTGATGCAAAGGGCCGTCGGCATACATCTCTTCGGCTGGGGGTAGCTTGTCGAGTGACCTGTGGAGATATGCGTACTCTTTGCGGGCGCCTGCAATCAACCCAATGATCGGCAGGAACACTCCAGAACCTGCCCGGTGCACGGCCGCGAGGATGCGGTTGCGAGGTCGACCGAGGCCGACAACACCGAGGCGGCCACCCTGCCGCAGTACTCGCGCCACCTCGGTCAAAGTCTGTGATACTGAGTTCAGATTTCGAAACACGTAGGCGCTGAACACTGCGTCGAAGCTGCCGTCGGCATACGGGAGTTGTTCCCCTACCCCAACCATTCGTCGCTCCGCAGGGTTCAGCGACAGCATCTCCGCAGATGGATCAAGAGCGACCACCTGGCGATCCCCAAATACCGGATTGGCAGCTCCGGTGCCGCCCCCTAGGTCCAGGATGCGCCCTGCGGGCAGCAGCTCGATGACCCGACGCCGCCAGTTCTGTTCCTGACCGAGCGACAGGATCCGGTTGATCTTGTCGTATTTGCCGGCGATGTCGGTGAAGACCGACCCGTTACTCAAGATCAGCCAATCGTTTCGAAACCGACGTAATCCCGTAGCGCCTCAGGTATCACGATCGTCCCGTCGGGCTCCTGATAGTTTTCCACGAGGGCAATCAACCAACGACCCACGGCGATGGCGGTGCCGTTTAGCGTGTATACCAGCCGATTCCCGTCGTCGTCACGGAAACGGATCTTCAGGCGGCGCGACTGATAGTCGGTCGTGTTAGATGTCGAGGTGATCTCGCGGTAGCGACCCTGACCCGGAAACCATGCCTCGATATCGTATTTCTTGGCGGCAGATGATCCGAGGTCGCCGGCGGCGATGTTCATCACCCGGTACGGGATGCCAAGCCCTTGAACCAGCTCCTCCTCGCGGGCCAGCAGGAAGTCATGTTCGTCGCGGGCGGTGTCGGGGTGAACGAACGAGAACATCTCGACCTTATCGAACTGGTGCACTCTGAAGATGCCCCGAGTGTCTTTGCCATAAGTGCCTGATTCCCGGCGAAAACACGTCGAAAACCCCGCGTAGCGCAGTGGGAGATCGTCCTTGTCGAGAATCTCATCGGCGTGCATTGCCGCCAGCGACACCTCGCTGGTACCCACCAGGTAAAGATCATCGTCGGCCAGCGCATACACCTGATCACGGTCACCCGGGAAGAACCCGGTGCCGAAAAGGGCATGATCCCTAACCAGAACCGGTGGCACTACCGGGACAAAGCCGTGCGGCTCGAGCCTGTCCATCGCATAGTTGACGAGCGCAAACTCGAGCCGAACCAGCGGGCCGAGAATGAAGCCGAAGCGGCTCCCCGAGACCTTGGCAGCTCGCTGGACGTCGAGAAAGCCGTGCTTCTCGCCGAGTTCCAAATGGTCGAGGAAATCACCGTCCTCGGGCTCTCCCCAGCGGCGCAGCTCCTCAGCATCCTCCTCCTCCGTGCCGTCGGCCGCGGTTTCGTCGACAACATTGGGGAGCGACGCCCAGATCTCGTTGAACTCTGCGTCCAACGCGTCGGCCGTAGCCAGCGCCGTCTTGTATGCCTCAGAAAGCTCCCCGGCGCGAGCAATGGCGGCATCCCGTTCGTGCCCCTGAGCTTGCGAGATGGACTTGCCGGCATTCTTCTGCTCGGCACGCAGCTCCTCGGCCGCAACCCGTTCGTTACGACGGCGCACATCGAGCGCGATCAATGAGTCGATGTCGAGCTCGATGCCGCGCCGCTGCAGCGACGCCGCCAGCGCTTCCGGTTCGGACCTGAGGATGCGTGGATCAATCATGATCGCGGCAGGTTACCCCCGGCAGCACGGGTGACCGCGGCCTTCTCCTCCGGTGACAGCTCTTCGACTCCGACGAATCCGCGCACTTCCTTCGTGAACACCCTTACGTCGATACGCCCCACCAGGACCGAGAGGACAATTCCATTACCGTCAATGCTGAGAAGTGCGACCGAGCGTGACATGTTTCCGGCGATATCTCCGAACGCGTCGTAATTGACCACACCCGTGTTGACGATTGCCCGCGGTATCAGATGCTCCACCGCTGCCAACCGGGGTTCGAGCGATGCTTGAACGGCGTCGAGGCGCCCCAACTCATTGTCGACGCCCCGCAGAATGTCGAAGATGTTCTCGTCGGCGGGCATCGAGTTGATTCGGCGCCGCAATCCATTTACCTGGATGACGAGAACAAGCGCGATCAGTAGGGCGACCACGGCTACCACCAAGGTGATTTCGATCATTCCGTGTTCCTCTTGAAGATCAGTGACCAGCTGTTGTTATCGGGGTCGGCGTCAACCACGCCCTCCTCCAGCGTGGCAACCGCGGTGACTGTGTACACCGCTCCGGGCTCAGGATCAAACTCGGCAAAGGGTAGGGTTTCCGACGCCCCCGGCTCGATCGAAGGGATGACGATCCCAAGAGGCGGGATCTGCTCGCCGGACGCTGCTCGTTGCAGCGTCACAACAACCGAGACGCGCTCGATGACGACGTTGCCGGTGTTGCTGACTGTGATCTCGACCACGAATTCGTCCGAAGCTGGTAGTGCAAACACGCCCCCGGTGCCTTCGCTGACGGGCTCGGGGATTGTGGTACCGATCAACGCCACATCGCTCACTTCGGAGAGAGATCCCAACCGCCGCAGCCGTTGCGCAATGACGGTTGCGTCGTAAAGAGCAGCAAACTCACCATCCACGTAGCTGACCGGAGGGAGCGGAGCGGGGACGATTTCGGGATCGAGGCGGCCTACCGCCTCAACCGTGCTTACGTAGGCGCGGTCGCCCAAACGCAGCAAATCGAACGCTGCCTGCAGTTCGTCCTCGCCCGACAAATCGCCCCGCTCTGCGTCGAGCACTGCAATGATGGCCTCGTCCAGCGCAGCGATGCCGTCGTCCCAACTCTGCACCGCAACCGTCATCAGACCGCTCACTTCGGCTACCGGTCTGGTTACCACAGCATCCCCCAACGTCCGACGCGCCTCGTTCGCATCTGCGGCGAGTGTCTCCAGTCGCAAGATCAGGTCCGGACGATCTTCGCTCCCAAGACCCTGCAGGAGTGTGCCCAGCCGCTCCGCCATCTCACTATGGGCGATTGCCACCTCCTCGGCAGTTGCCAGGTAGTCGATACTCTCGCGCCGTTCGGTCCGATAGCGAACAGCGAGCGCCAGTACACCAACAACCAGCAGAAGAATGATGATCAAGACGATGTTGCGTCGCCGTCGCGACCGCCGGGGCGGTCCGTAGTCGGAATATGCCATTTGCTTTGCGCCTACATGGACAGAACGCGGACCCATCCACCTCAACGTGGCACAGTCCGCGGGCAACCGGTGTTGCACACGCGGGCTGCCGAACCTGCGAAGCAAAGATCGCGCCCGCCCGGGCGGGTCCACCGTGGGCCTAGTTGCGGGGCAACTCGGGACCCACTTGGCGAAGCCAAGCTTCGTTGCGCAATCCAGAGGATTGCAGTGGGCGAGGAGGGACTTGAACCCTCACGAGTGTTACCTCACAGGAACCTGAATCCTGCGCGTCTGCCAATTCCGCCACTCGCCCGCGGGGGCCAGGATGGTATCACCTCTACGACTTGTGTGATCAGCGACGGCCGGAGATTTGCGACTGATTCGCCCCCGACCTGTGCTCCGTAGACTGCTCCGATGACCACTACCGTTGCCCCGCTCCGGATACGCCGCTTCCGTACCTTGTGGCTGGCCTCGATCTTTTCCAACGTGGGGTCGTTCCTGCAGGCGGTCGCCGCTTCGTGGTTGATGCTCGAACTCACCGACTCGGCAACGTGGGTGGGTCTGATGGCCGCATCGGCCACGCTGCCGCTCCTTTTTCTGGCGCTGGCTGCCGGGGCCGTGGCCGATATGTTCGACCGGCGATGGGTGCTGGTCGCCGCCCAGTCGGTGATGGGCGCCTCGGCAGCCGCCATGGCGATCCTCACCGCTACTGAGCGCATCACGCCTGGAATCCTGCTCACTCTTGGCCTGATGCTGGGTGTCGGTCTCGCCTTCAACCTTCCCGCTTGGCAGGCGACGGTACCCGACCTGGTGCCCCGCGGCATGGTTGCGAGCGCGGTTGCCCTCAACTCTGTTGCCTTCAACGTCGCGCGGGCGGTCGGCCCGGCTCTGGGCGGCCTTATCATCGTCGTATCGGGACCCGAGGTGGCGTTCGGTCTCAATGCGCTCTCCTATCTCGGCGTCATAACAGTCCTCATTGCCCTAGCTCGGGTGATGCCAACCCCCGACCGCGAGGAAACCTCGATGGTCAACGCCATTGCGCTCGGCGTTCGTTTTGCCCGTTTCACGCCTCAATTCCGCCGCGTGCTGAACCTTGCCGCCATGTTTGCGCTCACGTCCGCAGTCGTGCAGTCGATTCTGCCTAATCGCACCGAGGAACTGGGCGGAGGCGCCGGAGCGTTCGGCCTGCTCTTGGGGGCCATGGGGTTGGGAGCACTCGGGGGTGGTTTCAGCCGGCATGCCGTCACGGAACGACTCGGGCGTTCGACCCTGCCGGTCGCCGTGGGCTTATTCGGCCTATCCACCACTGCGTTGGGTCTGGTCAACTCCCTCGAGCTGGCCATCGTCACTTTGCTGCTGGCCGGTTTCACCTGGGTATGGGTACTGGCGACGCTAAACGCAACTGCACAGTTGATGTCGCCCGAGTGGGTACGAGGCCGCGCCATGAGCCTCTACACGCTGTCGTTCGTCGGGGTCCTGCCACTCGGCTCGATTCTGGCGGGCTGGATCGCCGACCGGATTGGCGCCGACGGCGCCAACGTCGTGCTCGGCTTGGCAGCCGTCGTGGTCGGGTTCGTGGTCGCTCCCCTCTTGCGGATTCCCCCGTTGGGAGATGTGAAAACCCCCGAGTTCGACGAGGACCGCAGTCAACCGGACCATGTTGTGACCGTCGGCGGACCGGTAATGGTTACCACCAATTGGACGGTTGACCACAACCGCCTGGACGCTTTCCTCGAAGTGATGAAAGAGGTCCGCCTGGTCCGGCTGAGCACGGGGGCCTACCGTTGGCGCCTCTATCGCGACGCATCAGACCCGCATCAGCTAACCGAGTTGTTCCTGACGGTTTCGTGGGAAGAGCACCTCGCTCAGCATCGGCGCATCGACGACGCCAGTGCCGCCGTACTACGCAGGGCCAGAGCCCTGGACGTAGGCGACGGGCCAACGACCACCCATCGCATCGCGGTCGATGTTGAACACCCCGATAACTGGGACGAACTCCACGACGCCCACGCGGAATATCACCAATCCGACGGATCCGTGCCACTCGGCTGACCGATGTGTTCGGAGGAGCCGTAGACTCCGGACCCATGGGTCTCGCACGCAGCCTGGAACGACGCTTGGAGCGGCTTGCCGACGGCATTTCGGCGGCAGTCTTCCGCGGTCGCATGCACCCTGTGGATCTCGCCAACCGGCTGGTGCGCCAAGCGGACCTGATGGTGCAAGAGCTGCCGGCAGGTCCCGGCATACCAAATCGCTTCGAGGTCTCTGTCAACGATCACGACCTGGACCCTTCGATCGACATCGCCGCCTTGACAACCGAGCTCAGCAACACGGTTAGTGAAACTGCCGCCGAACGAGGCTGGATGATTCAGGGGCCGATTCAGGTCCACATGACCACCGACCCCAACGTGGGACGAGGATCAATCAGATGCTCGGCCGAGGCAGAGCCCGGCCAACTCCATCCTTGGGCGGAGCTGGCCGAGCACCGTGGCGACCGTAGTTTTTCGATCGGGGACAATCGCGCTCTCGTCGGCCGCGCCGGCGACGCCACAATCAAGCTCGAAGATCCTGAGGTATCCCGGCATCATGCCGTCATCTATCGCCAGGCCGAGGCCATTTGGATCCTCGATCTACAGTCGGCCAATGGAACTACTGTCAACGGTAGAAACGTTACTTCCGAGCCTGTCCTAATCGGCTCGGGCGATATGCTGTCCTTTGGTCCAGCAACATTTGCTCTGAGAGTTCTATAGGAGCCCTGTGCCAGCTCTGTTTCTCAACCTGTTGAAATTGATCTTCATCGCACTGATCTACCTTTTCCTATGGCAGATCGGCCGGTCGATCGGTGCCCACATCGGCCCATCCCAGTCTGTCCGAAGATCGAAGAAGGGAGGCGAACTGGTCGTGGTTCGCTCCGACACCATCGCCGGGCAGCGCTTCCCCATCGGGGCGCCGGCCGTGTTGGGCCGAGCGGAAGATGCCGACGTTTACATCGATGATGCCTACGCCTCCGACTACCACGTGCGGATCGGGGTACAAGACGGCTCGGTGTTGCTCAATGACCTCGGCTCGACGAACGGCACATACGTGAACGGGCGTCGGGTCACCGTGCCGACTGCGCTCCAGAAGGGCGATGCTGTTCAGATCGGCAAGACGATCATCGAAGTGAGATAGGCAATCGACGCATGACTTTCGATCAGCCCCTTCGCTTATGCTTGCAACCATCAGGCGACCTGCGACATGTCACAACTCGAGCAGGGCGATATCTTGTCGCAGACATTCCACGACTAGGCGGCTTCTGACCTAATGAGATTCACTTGGGCAAGCGCAACACATGTTGGCCTCGTTCGCTCCGGCAACGAGGATTCGGTTCGGCCGCTCGCCGACGGTTCCAGCGAGGATGCCGTCGTGGTTGCGGTTGCCGACGGCATGGGCGGAGCAGTCGCCGGCGAAATCGCATCCCGAGTGGCCATCGAGGCCGCTACGGATCCCGGCCCTGACTCCTCGCTGAGCCCTGGAGAGCGGGTGCAGGCCGGCAACGCTGCAGTGATCGAAGCAATCACCGAGGACTTCAGACTCAGCGGTATGGGCACCACACTCACCCTTGGCTACTTCGATCCCTCCGGTGTTCTCAGAGTCGGCCATATCGGAGACAGCCGCCTGTACCTCTACCGGAACGGTGCCCTGGAGCAACTGACCGACGATCACACCCTGGTTGCCGAATTGGTTGCAATGGGCCAGATAACCGAGGAGCAGGCAGAGAACCATCCCCGCCGCCATCTCGTGACCCGCGTCATCGGCACCGAGACCATCGATGTGGATGAGTTGGATTTCGAATTGGAATCCGGGGATCGCATCCTCATTTGCTCTGATGGGCTCACGTCCATGCTTCGGGATACCCAGGTCGCCGAGATCTTGCGCCAATCAACATCTCCCAGTGACGCCGCGTGGTCGCTGGTCGAGGCCGCCAATGCTGCGGGTGGGGTCGACAACACAACGGTGGCAGTGGTGGACGTCTCGCCGTGACGCGCAACGCAGAGGCGGCCCTACTCGCCGCGGCGGCGATTGTTGCGTCGATGGGAGTCTCTCTCGTCAACCTCGCCTCGGGCACCGGTCTGGATGCTCAAGTTGCACTGACTTTCCTCGTCTTTGCCGTGTCCTTTGGGTCGATTCACATGGCACTGCGGCGCTGGGCACCCGAGGGGAACCCATACCTCTTCCCCATAGCCGCATTCCTGACCGCAATGGGATTTACCGAAATCTATCGCTTGGATCCGGAGCTGGCATCGATCCAGCGATGGTCGTTGCTGCTCGCCGGAGCCGCGACAACAGCCGTGCTGTTGTTCCTGCGCGACGAGGGCGTCATCATGCTGCGTCGCTACCGCTACATATTCCTCGCCACCGCAGTCCTGCTGTTGCTGTTGCCACTGCTCCCCGAGAGCTGGCCGCTGCACGGAGCCGAGGTGAACGGTTCGCGACTGTGGGTACGTCTGGAGCTACCCGTGGGGATGCGAACCCTCAGCTTCCAACCGGGCGAAATAGCCAAGGTCTTACTCACCATCTTCCTTGCGTCGTATCTTGCCGACCGGCATGTGGCCATGGCGCAGACGGGGCGCAAGCTCGGGCCAATCCGGCTACCCGAACCGCGCCAATTGGGGCCGCTACTCATCGCAGCCGGGGCCAGTTTCGCGGTACTGGTCTACCAGCGCGACCTTGGTGCTTCGTTGTTGCTTTTCGCGCTGTTTGTGACGATGGTCTATGTAGCCACCGGACGTGCGGCCTATCTCTTTGCCGGCGCCGCCATTGTCGGCGCCGGGGGCTACTTCGCATATCGTGCATTCGACCACGTGCAGCGTCGGGTCTTTGCCTGGCTACATCCTTTCGAGGACTTCGCAGATTCTGGCTACCAGATAGTCCAGGGACTGTTTGCGATGGGCAGTGGATCGCTCACGGGCAGCGGTCTCGGATTGGGCAGACCCGACCTGATTCCCGCCGCATCCACCGACTTCATCTTTGCGTCGGTCGCTGAGGAGATGGGGTTTGCGGGTTCGATCGCGGTCCTCGCAGCCTACGGGCTCCTGGTGGCCGCGGGATTCGGGATTGCCATTCGGTCGCGTGACGTCTTCCGCAAGTTTCTGGCTGCCGGACTGACGATCGTCATCGGAGTACAGGCCATCCTGATCCTCGGTGGAGTACTACGCCTGCTGCCCGTTACCGGCATCACTCTCCCTTTCATGTCCTACGGTGGATCGTCATTGCTCGCCAACATGGTTCTCGTTGCGCTGCTGGTGCGAGCTTCTCACGGGGAGCGCACATGAATCGACCGGTCCGGGTGCTGGCGATGGGTATCTTTGCGATCTTCACCGTGCTTGTTGCCGCCGTGACATATCACCAGGTGATTGTGGGCCCGGACTACCGCGACGACCCCCGCAACGTGCGGGTGGCCGCGGCGATTACCGGCCGGGAACGGGGAACCATCATCACCGCCGACGGCGTTGTTGTAGCTAGTTCGGAAGCGGATCCCGATGATCCGCTCAGCTTCCGCCGTTCCTACCCCGAGGGTCCCTTGTACAGTCACACGGTCGGATACTCCACAATCCTGTTTGGTGATCAGGGTGTTGAGGCGTTCCGCTCCGATGAGCTGACCTCAGATCGGGATGCCACCATCTCGGGAGTGCTGGCTGCGCTCGTCGGTGGAGACATACGACCCAAGGGTCTACGGCTGACCATCGAGCACAATCTGCAGTCTGTTGCTCGGGCGGCGCTGGGCGACCAACGCGGCGCCGTGGTGGCTCTGGAGCCCCGCACCGGTGCGGTGCTGGCCATGGTGTCAACACCTGACTTCGATCCCAATTTACTGGTCGGAGGCAACGCGGCTCCCGCAGGCGAGGCCCTCGACACCGATCCTGCACAACCTCGCCTCAATCGAGCTACGGCGGCCTTGTTTCCGCCGGGCTCGACGTTCAAGGTGATCACAGCGTCGGCTGCTTTCGAGGCCGGCGTCGCGTCCCCGGGCACCCCGTTTCCCAACCCGGTTGAGCTAGAGTTGCCCGGGTCTACGGCGACAATCAGTAACTTCAACGGTCAACCGTGCGGTCCTGGGGCCGAGGTTCCACTTTCGACCGCCTTCATCAACTCATGCAACACCATCTTCGGCATGCTGGGCATGGAAGTCGGCGCCGATCAGCTCGTCGGCACCGCCGAATCGTTTGGGTTCAATGCTGAACCTCCCTTCGATATCCCGTCGGTCGCGTCCGTCATTCCTCCCGCCGAGAGCTTCGAGTTCGACCTGCCGGGCGTCGCACAGAGCGCCATCGGCCAGCGAGATGTGCGAGCCACGCCCCTCCAAATGGCTCTCGCCGCGGCCGCGGTTGCCAACAACGGCGAGATCATGGTTCCCTATCTGGTGGACGAGGTCTTCAATGCCGAGGGGATCGTCCAGGAATCTGCCGAACCGGTGGTGTGGCTGCGGGCAACAACACCCAGCTCCGCGGGAGCTCTAGCCGACCTCATGGAGGGAGTGGTGACTTCGGGGACGGGCCGAAGGGCATCCGTACCCGGCGTGCGGATTGCGGGGAAGACAGGCACTGCGGAGGATCCGGCCGGCCCGCCTCATGCCTGGTTCATCGGATACGGCCCTGTCGGCGCCGGGCCCGGTGATCCGCAAATCGCACTTGCAGTGCTTGTTGAATCAGGCGGCGACGCCGGAGAGGCCGCCACAGGTGGCACAGTGGCAGCGCCGATAGCTCAAGAGATCTTTGCCGAGTTCTTCGGGCTGAGTAGTGAAACGGAGTAGTGCCGGCTGTGCTTGTAATCCTCAGCATCGTTACCATGCGCGATCGTGACTGAATCGCGCGTGCTCGAGGGCCGCTATCGAATCACCGGCCACCTGGCGAGAGGTGGCATGGGCGACGTTTTCTCAGCGGAGGACGTGGCCCTGGGCCGACGCGTCGCGATCAAGATCCTTCACCCGCAATTCGCACGGGACGAGGCTTTTGTCTCCCGGTTCAGACGAGAGGCGCAGAACGCCGCCGGCCTGAACCATCCCAACATCGTCAGCATCTACGACTTCGGCAAGCATGAAGACACCTACTTCATGGTCATGGAACTGATCCAGGGACGCACCCTGCGTGACATCCGCAAGACCGAGGGATTGCTGCTACCGCGCAGGGCCGCCGAAATCGCCGCCGAGACCGCAGCTGCGCTGACCGTTGCCCACCAGGCAGGTGTATATCACCGCGACATCAAGCCGGGCAACATCATGCTGACACCCGACGGCAGCGTAAAAGTCACCGACTTCGGCATTGCCCGAGCCCTCGACGACTCCGAGGAACTCACCCGAACCGGAGCCGTGATCGGGACGGCCACGTACTTCAGTCCGGAACAGGCGCAGGGCCTCCCGGCGGACGCTCGGTCCGACATCTACTCACTGGGTGTTGTCCTATACGAGTTGCTGTGCGGCCAGGCCCCGTTCACCGGTGACAGCCCGGTTGCCGTCGCCTACCAACACGTTGCCGAATACGCGGTCCCCCCGAGTGGGATCAACCCAGATGTTCCTGCCGGCCTCGAAGCAGTGGTCGAGCGTGCAATGGAGAAGGACCCTGATAGTCGCTATCAGACCGCCGAAGAGCTCCGCAACGACCTGCTTCGCTTCCTGCGTGGGGAGATGACGGTCGCCCACCAGATGACTGGCGAGCAAGAGGCAGTCGTGGCCGCGGCCCCACTGGCCGGCGAACCCGTTCCAGCTCAAACCCGCCTGATGAACACCCCGGCGCCGCCGCCAACTGCCACTCCGGACCAGACGGCGCGCCATGTAGCGCAGTACCCGGAGCGGGAGCGAAGTCAGACGAGCTACATCCTCGCCATCGTCGGTCTGGTCGCGCTGCTCGGCGTAGGACTGTTCCTACTGTGGAACCTCCTGTCCGGTCCCTCGACACCTGAGGCTCCCGCAACGGTAGCGGTGCCCGACCTGTCGGGTTTGAGCGAACAGGAAGCTACCGACATGCTCATCGGAGAGGGGTTCGGGATCGCTTTCCGAAGGACGCCCAGCGTCGAGGTGGCCGAGGGTTTGGTCATCTCTACCGAACCGGCAGCCGGCGAAGATGTCGAACCGGGTACCAAGGTCACGCTCATCATCTCTGCCGGACCCGAGCAGTTCCCGGTTCCGAACGTGACGGATATACCCGTCGAACAGGCGCGCGACCTTCTGGCGCGCGATGGATTTGTTATCGGGACCGAGACGCCGCGCGATAGTCAGGACGTCCCTGAAGGGATCGTCATCAGCCAATCATTGCCGGCGGGAACCGAAGCCGATCCGGGTACGGTCATCGATCTGGTCGTTTCGTCCGGTCCACGGTTCATAGCCGTTCCCGACCTGGAGGGCGTCGCAGCGACACTGGCGGAGGAAGAACTGAAGCGGCTCGGCTTTGAAG
>JARFRN010000169.1 GCA_029287195.1 Acidimicrobiia bacterium
GCGCCGTAGATGCCAACGTCTACAAGTCGGACTACGTGCCAGAAGGTCAGACCGGCGGCATTACGGTGCAAGCCGTTGACGTGAACCTGTTGGACACGTTGGCCGGCAGTGTCGCCGACGGCAAGTTTCTCGATGAAGCCACCGCAACATATCCGACGGCGGTCCTCGGTTCGGTCGCCGCGGAACGGCTAGGAATTCGGGACGTGACGGGTACTCAGCAAATCTGGCTGGGTGATCAATGGTTCACGGTGATCGGCGTTCTCGACCAATTCGAGCTGAATCCCGACCTCGATCGTGCCGCCCTCATCGGGATGGCTACGTCCGAGGATTACCTGGACCACGAGGTGATACCTTCTTCGATTCTGATCCGGGTCGATCCGGACTACGTGGACGACGTGACTTCTGTGTTATCCGCAACGGCCAATCCGCAGAATCCTGAGGAAGTCGAAGTGGCCCGCCCGTCCGATGCGCTCGAAGCCAAGGAAGCAGCCGACGATGCCTTCACTGCGCTATTCCTCGGACTGGGGGCGGTAGCGTTGCTGGTCGGAGGCGTCGGGATCGCCAACGTGATGGTGATCTCGGTCCTCGAACGACGGGCGGAGATCGGCCTGCGCCGCGCCCTGGGTGCAACCAAGCGCCACGTAGCCGTGCAGTTCCTCGGCGAGGCTTTGCTCTTGTCGGCCATCGGCGGAGTCGGCGGGGTCGCGCTGGGTTGGGCGGTGACCGGGATCTACGCCAACCTTCGTGGCTGGAACACGCTGATCCCGCCGCTGGCGATCGGTGGCGGAATCGCCGCCGCGCTGCTGATCGGAGCAATTGCCGGGCTGTATCCGGCCATCCGCGCCGCCCGGCTTTCCCCGACCGAGGCTCTCCGCAGCGCCTGACACGATTTGCCCACCCTTACTGATGGGTAGGGTGCGCTTTGGATCACTCTCGCCATTGTTATATAATTACTATAACAAACACTGTACTGCAGAATCGAAGGAGATCACCGTGTCGGACATCAATATTGCGGCACTTCTGCCTCTTGTCATCCTTGCGTTGGCGTTTGTCATCTACTGCTGGATCGACATCTACCGCAGCGACGTCAAGCACCTGCCGAAGTGGGCGTGGTCGGTCATTGCGCTCATTTCCATCCCCATCGGCGGCATCGTCTATCTCGTCGTGGGGAGAGAGAACCGCTGATGATCCGGACTTACGGGCTTTCCAAGACATACGGGGCAACGGCGGCGCTCGACGAGGTGAATCTGAATGTGGCTCGCGGCTCGATCTACGGATTGGTCGGGCCTAATGGTGCCGGCAAGACCACTCTGCTGGGTGTGCTCTCCGGTCTGCGTACGGCCACCGCGGGATCCGTCGAGATCGACACCGACCGGATCGCCGTGCTTCCGGATACGCCTCATTTCGACCCCTGGCTCACGGCGCGCGAGGTCGTCGATCTTGCCCGGGTCCTCGGGACTAACTCATCCCGCGACGTTGACCAGCTGCTCGAGCTGACCGGAATCGCCGATGCTGCCGACCGAGCGGTCGGCGGGTTCTCCCGCGGTATGTTGCAGCGCCTCGGTCTTGCCGCCACTCTGGTCGGCGATCCCGATCTCGTGTTGCTCGACGAGCCCTGCTCGGCGCTGGACCCGCTGGGGCGCCGCGAGGTACTGGACTTGATCGCCCGGCTGCGGGGCGAGGCAACCGTCGTCTTCTCCAGCCACATCCTGGCGGATGTCCAGGAGGTGTGCGACACGGTAGGCATCCTTCGCCTGGGCAAACTCATCTTCGAAGGACGGCTCGAGGAGTTGCTGGTCGGAGAGGCAGTGCCCCACTACCTCGTGCGGCTGCGGGCTCCACTCGATCCCGTCATTGCGCGGTTGAGCGGGGTTGCCTGGATCCGCGACGTGGAAGTAGTGGACCCCGAGCTGATCCGTGTCACCGCAACTTCGCTGGGGGCGGCCGAGTCGGCTCTGGTTGCCGAACTTACCGCGGCCGGGGCGCAGGTTGTGTCGCTGGGTCCGGAGGCCCCTTCACTCGAGGACGTATTCCTGGAGGTCGTGCGATGAACTTGCGTAGCGCGATGGAATCCCGTCGTGGCATGAGTCTCTGGAGACTCGAGTGGATTCGTCTCTTCCGCACCAAGCGTTGGGTTGCCCTGTTGGGGGTGTATCTGTTCTTCGGGCTGATCGGGCCTCTCACCGCTCGCTACATCCGAGAGATTCTCGAGAGCTTCGGCGGGGAGGTTCAGGTAGTGGTGCCCGACCCCATAGCCGCCGACGGCATCGCCAGCTATGTGTCGAACGCCGCTCAGATTGGACTCCTCGTTTCTGTAGGCATCGCAGCGGCGGCTCTGGCGTTTGATGCCAAACCACAGATGGGGGTTTTTCTGCGGACGCGGACCTCACACATCAGGGAAATCATTGCGCCGCGCTACACAGTGGTCACTGCGGCCGTGGTGGCCGCCTTCACTCTCGGTTCGATCGCCGCCCTCTACGAGTCGACGGTTCTGATGGGATCGCTGCCGCTCGGCGGTTGGCTGCTCGGCACGATGCTGGGCTGCCTCTACCTGGCATTTGCCGTCGCCGTGGTCGCCGCGGTTGCCGGCCGCACCCAGTCGGTGCTCGTCGCGGCGGTTGTGTCGATAGCCGTCCTGCTGTTGCTGCCGGTCGTTGGAATCGCTCCTAATGTCGGCGAGTGGTTGCCGAGCCATCTGGTGGGTGCCATCGATTCCCTGGTGCGCGGCGGCAGCGCGGCCGACTACTGGCGCTCTGCTCTAGTCACAATTGGATTGACCGCAGCGACGCTATGGCTGGCGGTGCGGTGGGCGGCGCAACGAGAGCTGTGAGGGCGCCGCCGGGAAAGTCTCCGTCTCGCGCCTGCCCGCTCGCTCCGGTCGATAGATCGTGGACGGGTAGGTCCATTTCGAAGAGCCCCTGCATTGGCCCACGGACCGATCTCGGATCCGTAGGCTGCGGTCAATGAACGGCGCATGCCGGGCTCGGCAACGGGAACTCTGGTCCCTAGTCCGCCTTCGAAACGACGTAGTCACCGGCCTCGTCATCCCACTCGAGCCCGACAACGCCGCGTGCGCTTGCAGCCTGCACGTATCGGAGAAAACCGGAGTATCCGAAGCGCCGCTCGTTGAAGTCGCTCTGCCGCTTGCGCATCAGGTCCTTCAAGCCGGACAGAGCCTGCGGCCCGTTCTTCTGGACGACCTCGACGAGAAGAGCGAAGTCCTTGACATCTCCGTCGGACTCGGGGAAGTCGACAACGGGGTCGCCGCGTGACCCTTCTTCGCTCAGCTCGATAATCGAATTGGCGGCAAGGTGCCGCAACAACTCGCCAAATGCGCGAAAGCCATGGTCGGCTTCACTAAACGTCGGGTCCTTCCGCAACAGCGCTCGTTTCAGCGTGGAGGAGCGCACCGGGCCTTCCGAAGACCGCTGGATGCCGGCGAGCGTTGTCGTCACCAGCGCAACCACATCCTCGGAGGCTTGGGGCCTTGGCTCCTCGACATTCTCAGGCTCCTTCTTCTTCGGTTTCTCCCGGCGCCTGGGTACCTCGACACCCCCGAGCCGCTCGTAGAAGAGGAATTCGTCACAAGCGGGTGGCAGCATTGCCGAAGTCGAGGCCTGCAGACCTACGCCGATCACGCGCTTGTTGAGTTCGCGCAGCTTCTGGACGAGCGGGGTGAAATCAGAGTCGCCGGTACATATAACGAACGCCGTTACGTAATCGCGCTCGAATGCCAACTCGATCGCGTCGACGGCCATCTTGATGTCGGCGGCATTCTTGCGGACCCGGCCGCGGCGCTGTGGGATCTCTATCAGTTCCACCTGATTGTCGACCAGCATCCGGCGGTCGTTCTCGAAGGACGACCAGTCGGCGTAGGCGCGGCGCACCACAACCCGACCGCGCTCCGCCAAGGCGTCGGCGATCGGTCTGAAGTCGAATTGGATCCCTAGATCGTCTCGGGCGCCGATGGCAAGGTTCTCATAATCAATGAACAGTCCGATGCGTTCTTCATCCATGACGCCGAGAGTAGTGCGTAGAACCGACTTCCCCGGATCGCGTAGGCTTTCCGCTGCATCGCCCTGCCCGGATTGCTATGTTTGCGGACAGTCCGTTTGGTGACCGGGCGATGTTCACGGGAGGGGAGCATGAGCGAGGGTCACCGAGGGCGCGGTGGCCCTCGTCTAGTTGGCGGGTAGACGAAGCGATCCCGTTGGCGCCAGGATCACCGCCAGCGGCTGCTCTTCCCAGTCGTCGAACACTGCAGCCGGCCCGTTCTTCACATCAGTCACGGCAACGCCCCCATTCGTCGCGCATGCCAGCAGCGTCTCATCGACCGACCATGCTGCGTCGCGCCAGCCCTGCGTGCATGAGGTCGGCCGGACGGTGACACCGGTATACACATAGACAGACTCCCACGACCGGTTCGTCGGCTTCATCTCGAGCAGCGACGCGCCGCTGGGAGAGATGCGTAGCTGGGTACTCGGCGTCGGATCGAGCGAAGTTGCCCACGGCTGTTCGATGACGGCCCCGGTCGCGACCTCGATGAGCCGGTACTCGCATGCTTCCAATGACGGGCACTCTCGAGTGAGAGCGACGTTGTTGTTGCCGGCGACCGCCAAGCCGGTAGCTACCGACTGCCACGATCCGTCTTGCTGCAGTGCGTGGACGCCCAGTGTCGGGGTTGCGACCAGCTCGGGAGTGCCGACGCCGTGATCCCACGCCGAGCTTCCCGGGGGAGGCTCGATTTCCCGCACCACCTCGCCGTGTCCGTCGATCTCTCTCCAAGATGCGGCGATCTGATTCCAGATCCAAGCGTGGGCAGGCGTCCTCGAGGGAGCAAGGCGGTCTCCGGTTCCCAGATTTGAAACCTCCCCGCTCGTCAGATCGAACGCAAACACGGCTGGTCCGGTCGCTACCAGCAGGGCTCCCTCTGTGAGCAGCAGCCTGCGGCCGACATCGACTGTAGACGCCGACACCTTCCCGTCGAGGAGCACCGTTCGACGCTGGGCGGTATCGAGATCGATCAACTCGAGCGAGCTCGCCGTCAACACCACTGCAGTAGTGCCGGTAACGCGCCCCAAGGTACGAAACTCGTTGCGGTCATCGTCGACTGCAAGTGCTGCGACCGGTGGCGCCGCTGCCTCTTCTGGGACGGTCGGTGGTGAGTCGATGGAGAGGAAGGCAAGGCCTGCGGTGAACAGCGCCAGCGACAGAGCGATCGCCGGCCAGCGAGAATGCTGCCTCCGGGCCGGTTCATCGATCGACACGCGGGCAGCTATGGCGCTGCCGCATTGTTCGCAATACGGCGACGCGGCCCGCAGCCTCGCATTGCACTGCCAACAGGTCGTTGCCACCGGGTCTCCTTGATCGCCGCTGCTAGTTCGTGGCCGCACCCGGACCCAGATGGAGGCTCATGATCCGATGTCCCCGACCCAGACCTGGATCTGGCTCGGCCGATTCGGCCGGGGCTGATTCACCGACAAAGCAACCAGGCGATCCTCGAGGATCGACACCGTGGGGTAGGGGGCCAGCCCGGGCATCTCGATTTCCGTCCACACGACGCCATCGCGGGAGAACAATGCGGAGTCATACTCGAAGGCGTGCGGGTAGCCGATGAAGCCGGCGGGGCCGCCGGATACGTAGGCGACTTCGTTCCTGTCGGCGAGTACCTCCCAAGCGGAGTCCCCGGAACGCACACATTGGGTTCCATCTTCTCCGGTGAGGTGGATGCGTGTCCCACTCACCGCCACCGAGTAGGCAGAGCACGCCGCCGGGGGCTGTGGTTCGATCGGGCGCCATGCTCTGCCCGATGCCGAGGTCCAGAGGGTGCCTCGGTCCGAATCGGAGAACACACCGCCAGGGGCGAAGGTCGCCGCCAACATACCTTCTCCCCATGGGTGCGCAACGAAGAAGCCTTCCGGAAGAACACTCCGAGCAGTGACTTGGAGAAACTCGCCGGCTTCGGTCGATCGCCACACCATTACCAGCGGGATGTTGTTCAGCGGCGGCTCCGTAACCAGTGGATACGCGCCGTCGGGCAGAGGGACCGTCCTCAGGACTTCCCTTCCATCCGCCGTTACCAGCCGAACCCAGACGTTGTCGTGGGTGACCACAACTTCAGGTTCTGTGCTCAGTACGTCTATGACCTCGCCGAAGTCGACCCCGTTCTCAGTGGTGGTGGCAAACAGGGCCCCGTCATCGCGCAAAACATACGACGGGTCGCCCAAATCGACGTCGGAGGGTACGAGCGGCTGAAGCAGATCGCGCCATACGTCGAAAGACCCAACTGCCACGGTGATCAAGTCGCCGGAGCCGTCGACCTCGGTTGTCAGCAGGTGTGGGCTCATGTCTGCAGCACCGGCAAGCTCGATCCGATTCCACGACGAACCTCCGACGGCTCGCCCAGGTACGGAGCGGAAAAGGGCAGGCTGGTTGTCGATGCTCCCCGTCGCGTAAAGACCATCGGCCGTTGCGGTGAGATCGTTGGCCACGAACTCCTCTCCGACCTCGAACTCCTCCGCTACCCATTCGAGTCCATCGTCGGAGAGCCACAAGCTGCTTGTCGTCCTTCCCGTCTCGGCGTTGGTGAAATTGACGGTCACGTAGATTGTCCCGTCGATCTCGACTGCGTCCGACGTCCCCGCGTACTCGTAACCCGCAGGTATCCCCGGAGCTGCAGTCGCTTCGGTCCAAGTCACTACGGCTGCGGGCCGACCGTCCCGCGGAACGACCGGCCCGATTGCCGACTCGGCGTCGGCGACGGTTGGCGCCGGGGCAGCTGGTTCGCTGCCTAGTGAGGCCACGAACCAGCCGAGCAGACCGCCGGTCAAGACCAGCGCGATCCCGAGGCCCAGCCGAGGCGGGCGAGGTTCGGGTAGCGGATTCCCTTGGTCGGCGAGGAGACGTACCTGATCTGTCTCGGGAGGAGACAATTCGTAACCGGGATCTCGCTCGATTGCCATCTCAGCTCTCGAGCCGTTGGCCGACCCAAATTGTCCACGGGCGAGGACTGTTTCGCCCGCCGACTCGTGCAACGTTCAGGACGCGCTCCCCCGCAAGGTAGGCGCTCCCGGATTTCGCCTCCGGCTCGAACGTGATCTGCCTCCAGAGGGTCCCGTCGGCCGACTCCAGCACGGCGCGTTCCTGCGAGTTGATCGCCAACGCCAGGAAGCGTGTCTCGTTGCCGGTGATCCAGAGAATTGCGTTGTCGGCAACGGCGGTTTGCGGGGTGTGATGCACCTGCCACGAAGTACCATCCCTGTCTCTTATACACATCTGACGCTGCCGACGACCAAGGCCTTGTGTGGATCTCGGTGGTGGGCGGAGGATTAAAAAATAGGGGGGGGGGGGGGGGGGGGGGGGGGGGGGGGG
>JARFRN010000221.1 GCA_029287195.1 Acidimicrobiia bacterium
CAAGAGGGTATTGCATAA
Organism: Acidimicrobiia bacterium; assembly: GCA_029287195.1. GTDB lineage: Bacteria > Actinomycetota > Acidimicrobiia > Spongiisociales > UBA5794 > JAAETI01. The sequence goes on from JARFRN010000221.1 coordinate 19, forward strand.
TCCTACCGTTGTTGGCATAGTTATGTCATGGATGTTGTAAGTGTTGTTGAAGCAGCTGAGTATCTGGAGGTGAGCCCTCGCCGGGTCCGCCAGATGCTGGCCGATGACCTCCTCGATGGCCGCCAGATTGGTCGAGAGTGGGCAATTGAGCGCCGCTCCCTTGACAGCCTGAGGCAACACCGCGGGCCCGTAGGTCGGCCGTGGCGAGCCCTGTCGGCGTGGGCCGTGCTGGCCATCGCCGACGGTGACGGCTCTGATCTGTCGCCTATGGATCGCTCTCGAGCCCGCCGTCGCCTTGCCGAGCAGGGCCTAGCCGGCCTAGTGGCCCGCCTGGGTGTGCGGGCCGAGATGCGCCGATTCTATGGCCACCCCTCGGTACTGAAGCCTCTTGGCGCCGAGCCCGATGTGGTCCGGTCGGGGGTAAGTGCTGCCGCCAACCACGGCGCAGATATCGTGGCTCCTGACTTCTTGGAGGCATATGTGCCTGAGGCTCGGATCGCAGCGATCGCCAACCAGTACGGGCTCGACCCCAATGCAGAACGACCGAACGTTGTTCTCCGTGTTGTTGACGACGCAGTGTGGCCCTTTGCTCCCGAGGAAGAGGTGGCGTCGCGATCTGTCGTCGCTGTCGATCTCTTGGAAGCAGGCGACGAGCGGAGCCGACGCGCCGGCGCAGAGCTGGCCCGGCACCCATGACCGTGTGGCCCACTGTCGATCGTGACTCGCTGTCTCTGCCGACACTTCCCGGCCACGACGACGCTTTGTGGGATACGCTCATCGAGCTCACCGAAATGCGGCCCGGCGAATGGACCCTGATTGGGGGTCAGATGGTGTTCCTCCATGCCATCGAACACGCCGCAGTTCCGCCTCGTGTCTCGACCGATCTTGATGTGTTGATCAACGCCCGCGTAGTGCCCGGCGGTGTCGACGGTTTCGTCGCCGAGATCGAACTCCGCGGCTTCAGCCTTGAAGGAACATCGCCCGAAGGGCTAGCCCACCGCTACCGGCGAGACGGTGTCACCATCGATGTCCTGGCTCCCGAAGGACTCGGCTCCCGTACCGATCTCACGACGACGCCACCGGGTCGCACCATCCAAGTGCCCGGCGGCACCCAAGCGCTCAACCGAACCGAACTGCTCCCCATCCACACGACCACCACCGGTCACGTGCCTCGCCCCTCACTCCTCGGCGCCATCATCGCCAAGGCGCTGGCCGTCGATGTCGACGACACCACCGACGCCCAACGTCTCGACCTCGCTTTCCTACTCTCCCTCGTCGAGCAACCACTCGATTTCGCCACTCGGATGACACCCAAGGACCGCCGACGCCTTCGCGCACGTACCGAGCTGACCGACCCCCTGCACGAGACCTGGCAGCTCCTCGCACCGAACCGACGCGACCGGGCGCGAGCCGCGCTCGCAATCCTCATCCGATAGGAACGCCGACAGCATCATCGCGAGCTTGTGAATGGACTCGGATCACCTTCGGCTGCACCCGCCGTAGCGGTGACGGCGGTCCGCGTGTGGTCCGCGCGGCTGGCGCAAGAGGGTAAAAGCGATGAGCGACAATGAGCAAGAACTCCCCGGTCAGAGTGTGTTTTTCCAAAATGATGCAAACCAGTGAAAACCCCCAGGACGGACCTCTAATCCGAAGGTCGTGGGTTCGATTCCCACCGGGCCCACCATCTGAAACGCCTGTGTTTTGAAACGTCTGTGTTCATAGGCTCCCCGGCTCACTGCGGGCCGACCACGACCAACGCTCCTGCTCCATTTGTCCGTCTGCTGTCCGTGTGAGCAACTTGACACAACTTGACACTTCTTTGATGCGCGCCCCGTCACCCAGATCCGGTTCTACACCCTTGGAAGGGTCTACTACATACACCAAGCCACCGAGCCCCGACCAAGTCGACAATCGAGCCGTAGAACGGCCGCCCATACCTGGTATGTGCGTGCATGGTCGTTATGAGAGCCTGGGTTATGACATCCGGCGACGCTCGATCACTCCTCGAGTCTCCAGAAATCGCCCACTCGATCGAATCCGGCCAACCGTTCAAAGAACTCATCGAAGTAGGGCCCAATGTGATCGAGGTAGTCCGCGTCTAGCCGACGTGAGAACACCCCTGCCCCAAGTGCGTACGCCCAATCGGCAATCGGCATGATGGCCTGATAGGAGTCAGGGTTGTAGAACGACCAAGTTGTGACGTGTTCTTCCGACCGGAAGAGGAAGTGATCACGGCACAATGACAGGCGGTGTATCTGGCGTGCCGTGTTGGACGATCCACAAAGCGTCCAACCTGGGGTTGGGTTCTCGGTTACGCAAGGTTATAACGTGTTCTCCTGCGACGAGGTCGACCAACCAGGGATCACACCGATGTTCCTCAAAGGTGCCTCCACATCGGAGGCTGATGCGGTCCCATGCCCAGCCTACGGACGAAGGGTCCTGCTCGAAGAAATCCCAGACATCCTCGGGCCGGTCGTCGAGTTTGACAAACATGGAGTCGCTACCGCTGGGATTAGCCTCGTCTTGCGAGACATGTCCCCAGATCTCGTAGACGCCGGGTTGTTCGATTGCGAACTCCAGCGTCACGCTTCCCCCGAGTTCATCGCTCTCGATACCGCCTTCTGGCGATGAGACGTAGACATTCCCCGAGGCATTCGCATCAGCATGGACCGCCATGGGCTCGGCAAGGATGCCGTCCTCAACTTCCAAGAGCTGGGGCGCCGCCGGATCGGCTACCGACGCGACATCGGTTGCCGCCGTCGAGGGCGCGATTGAAGCCGTCGTCGGAGATGCGACGGAAGCCGCGGTCGAGGCCGCACCGGCGACAGTCGTTGAGGATGCGTCCGTCTGGGCGGTGCTCGATCCCCCATTGAGGCCGGCTACAACCAAGGCGACAGTGAGCACCGCGAGTACACCTGCCGCTGCTATCCACCACAAACCGAAGGCGGGCTTCCTTCGCTCGCTCGTGCGCCCGTCCTCGGATGTCAGATCCTGCCGATTCGAGGTTGACTGGCGGTCCGTTACTTCTGCCAAGGTTCCCCCGACTTGCGTATCGAAACGGTCACCGTCGTCGGAACCTCGAGTTCGCTCGGAGCCTTCCAAGGGAATGAATTCGTGCACGGCATCTACGAGAATGCGGAATCCAGCGCTGGGAGCACCGGGCTCCCAGTCTCTGAGATCGGCTAGCTGGATCGCCCGGAAACCAAGGGGAGGGTCAACGTCATCGAGAAGCACCGGTACCAGAACGCCTCGGTTCAAGCCTTCATTGGCCTCGATCTTGACCCATCGCGACCCAATTGATGACTCGGTCCACACCGCGATAACGCAACCAGCGCTGTCGAGCGCATTCTCTATCACGACATCGTAGGTCTTGCCGGGAAGGATCGTACGGTCCCACCAAACTCTCCAGCCCTCAGCTTCCAATGCCTCGACCAGAGGGATGACGCGCTCCCGATCATCGCTGGCATAGCTGATGAAGATGTGGCTGATTGCCCCTCCTTCCTCGACCACACAAGCACGATTCACCATCGTGGCACACACCAAGTGTACGCAACGAATACTCTCTCCAGGGTCCCGACGTGACTCCCGACTTCAGAAGGCAATTGAACAACCCATTTGGGTTGGCTGCCTGTCCGCCTCCCCGGACACGACGGGCTGCGGTGGGTATCCGTCGCCAACGGTTGCGCGTCGAAGTAGCTGATTCCCGACAGCGAGCCGGGCAAGCACAAAGCGGCAGTAGCCGCCCACTATGTCTACTTCCTGAAAAGGCCCGTCGAGGAGTAGACCAATCTGCACCCATCACGAGTTGGAGGCTTCCATTCCGCGGCCGATCTGGTCCGGGTGTGGAGGCTGCGCCCATCAGCGGGGTCCGGTACTATCTAGAAGCGTCAATCGCTGGAGGGGTTACTTGTACGAGTTTGTGTGTGATCACATCATCCCGGGCTGCACCGTCAAGGAGCGGGGGGACACTCCTGAGGCCGCGCGCGAGAAGGCCATAGCCCACCTGCACAAGCACCATGACATGAGCTACATCGACAAGCCGATGATGGAGCGAATCGACCTGGCAATCAGGGCACCGCGCCCGTAGCCACCCGCTCCGCAGTAATGCACATCGCCACGTCTTGTTCGGTGAGCTGGACGGCGCGCTCTCGATTCCGGTTGGACGAGGAAACACCCGATCCCGGCGATTGATCGGCGCCTTCGAGTTGCGTTGACGAGTCCCGGTCGGCAGCCAGGTGGTGGATATCGATGCCATCCCCCAATAGCCGGCATCGCTCCGCAAACACTCGAAGCTTGCGCCGCTAACCAACCTCCCGAGCTCGCGCCACGGCCTCCCTTGGATGACCATGCCACGGTTCGCCGTGACCAGGAACAATCACATCAGCCTCCAGATCGGTGAAGCGATCCAACGACTGGATCGCCTGGCCATGGTCGTAGTTGAATTGGCGTCGGATCAACTGCGGACCGATACGCTCCGGGTCCCAGAGGTCAACTGTGATCAGCGCATCACCGGTTATGAGCACACCCTTCTCGGGAAGATGCAGCCCGCAGTGGCCTTCGGTATGGCCGGGGGTGAAGACTGCGATCGGATTGCCGGGAACGTCGATGGCCTCCACGTCGCCGAACGTGGACACATTGGTGACAAGTTCCGGTTGCAGACCGCCGCAACGGATCGCATTGAAGGCGAACCTGAAGATATTCGGCCGCCACGCTCGGCGCAGCTCCCATGTCGAAATCTGCTGCCTGATCTCGCCACGAGCGAGTGGCACCTCGCGACTGTGGCAGTAGACCGCTACCTCATGGTCAAGCCGCAGACGTTCGGCTGAACCCTTGTGATCGACGTGACCGTGGGTGAGTACCATCGCCTGGACATCGGCGAGCGAGCGACGGATCTTCGACACGGATTCATCGACCAGGTCTCGATCCTTTGGATAGCCACTGTCGACCATGGTGACGTCGGTCCCGTCGACGATCAGCACAAAATTGGTGTGCGACGCCTCCACCCAGAACACGCCACCGGCTACTTCGTCCAACTGCACGTCGATCCTCCCGTCGGTCAGCCTACTGCGACCAAGAGAAGCAGGACCGAGATTCCGGGTCGGCCGCCGGCGGCGACCGATCGACCGTGGCTCCTGAGCCCCCTGTCGTCCCGTAGGGCGAGAGTCCCGCATCCGCCCGGAAGCACATGTCGGGAGAATCACCAGGAGCCACCCGATTACCTATCTCCGGCTCAGCCGTCCGGCCAGGAAAACGGTGCCGAGCGCCAAAGCAAACCGGAGCCGCCGCATCAGGCGATGACGAGTACGGGCAAACTCCACGACCGGCCAGCCTCGCTCATATGCGACCTCGGCAAGGCGGCGGTCCGGGTTGACCACCACGGGAATGCCGACGAGCTCCAGCATTGCCAGATCGTTGTACGAGTCGCTGTAGGCAAACGAGAGGGACAAGTCGTAGTCCTCCTCAGCGGCCAGTTCAGCGATGGCGTTGGCTTTCTCGGCCCCGTGACGGAATGGCTCGGCCAAGCGGCCGGTATAGATGCCGTCGACGACCTCGGCCTCGGTAGCGATGGCCCCGGCGAAGCCCAGCTCGTCTGCAAGCGCCTGGACCAGCTCGATTGCCGAGGCCGATACCAGGTAGCAGTCCCGGCCCATTAGTGCATGGAGTCTGAGCAGCCGGAGCGTCTCGGGCCGAGCCTCGTCGAGCATCGCTCGCACCAACGGCTCGCGCAGTTCCATCAGCTCCGACTGGCTGTGCCCCTCGATGGTTTCGAGCAGCTTGGGAACAGTTCGCTCAGCGACATTCTTGGACTCACCTACAACTCCAAAGAGCAGCGCACGAAACAGCTCGGTCCATACATGGCGCAGATCGATTATCCCAGCCCGCCAGGCTGCGAACCCAAACTGCGAGATGGATGAGCCTTCGATGATCGTGCGGTCGAGGTCGAAAAACACGGCAATGCGTGGCTCCAGAGTTCGCGGATCGCCCTGGTCGGTGGAGTCTGTCGCTGCGTCGCCTTCGCTCACAATGAAGTCATCGTACTCATGGACGGGACTCCCACACGCAGGGGAGAGGGTTCGACACTCGACGGGTGCACAGGTCTCCGAGCCGGCGCGTGAAGTCGACCTGCGATTGCGCCGGCTCGTAGGTACCCGAACTGGCACTACTTCGCATCAATGGTTGGGAAGGGCTCAGGACGCTGCTCAGCAGGCGGGATAGCGATCCCGGTGATGAGAATCAGGCATCAGGTTCGGCATCGGCGGCAGGGCGAGCCCTCGAGACATGCACCACCAGATTCCTCATGAGGCCCCTCCTTCTGGGTGAGCCGAACAAGCAATTGCGGAGTTGCTCGAGGAAGTCGGTGCCGAAACGGCGCGCCGGAGCCGGTCTAGGAGAGTTCCTCGGCCCGGCGCGCCGCAAAGCCGGCGACAAGGAACTCGCAGGCATACCAGGTCAGCATCGCCGCAGCTATCGGGGCGACTATCGCTGCAACAGGCACGACGATGTTGTCTCCAACCTCGAAGACCGGGAGGTTGATGGAGACGAGGGCGGCGGCCAACCACAGCGCACCGACGACACCCAGGATCCACGGCCAGGCGGCGTCTTGCCCCCAACCCGCTTCGGTGGGACGCCGGAACATGGTCAGCCTGAGCACCCCGACTGTGCCGACGAGGCCCCAGAACCAGTCCATGATGATCGCTACGTCGATCACCTCCGGCTCGTCGCCAAACTCGAGGCTGGGGGAACCCATGCTCATGATGAATACCGCCACCCAGATGACGACGATCGTCGCCCAGATCCACACGCTGTTCGTTTTCATTGCCCCTCTGCCAGCCGGAGCCCTTTGCCCATCGCTCCCACGAATGGCCACACAATAGAGACTCTGCCGAGTTGCGACGAGTTACACGTAGGCTTGACATCAGACGAGAGAGGAAGCAATGGCTCACGAGGTCGCAGCCCGCATCTATCGGCTTGGCGCCGATCTCGTCAATTGGTTCATCGTTGAAGATGGCGGCCGCTTCACCGTAGTGGACACCGGCCTGCCCAAGCAGTACGAGCAGCTCCCGGCGGCGCTGGCGAAGCTCGGCCACACGTTGAACGATGTCGACGCCGTGCTCCTCACCCACGCCCACGGCGACCACATCGGCTCCGCGGCGCAGATCAAGGGTGCCTCCGGTGCCGTCGTCCACGTGCACCGCGCCGATGCCGGGCTGGCTCAGGGTAACGACCGCTCCGACAACGAGCGTTCCTACGTCAGGGACATGTACCACCCACACTCTTGGAAGGTGCTTGTCTTTCTATTGCGCAACGGCGTCTTCAAGGCGCCTCCGGTCCACGAATTGGCTACCTTCGAGCACGGCGAAACTCTCGACATCCCGGGGCGGCCCCGGGTGATCCATACCCCTGGTCACACCGACGGCAGCGCCTGCCTCGAGATCACCGACCGGCAGGTCATGTTCAGCGGCGATGCCCTCGTCACGCTGAGCATGGTCACCGGTGAACGCACTCCACGCATCATGCCGCGCTCGTTCAACAAGAACAGCCGGCAGGCGCTCCTATCGCTAAACGAACTCAAAGGCTCCAGGGCGGAACTCGTACTCCCGGGTCACGGCGAGCCATGGCACGGCAGCGTCGATGCGGCCGTAGCGCTGGCTCAACGGACTGGACCCAATTGACGCTCAGCGCGCCGGCTCCGGCTCCTCCACAAATGGTAGCGGCCACTCGCCGATCGGCTCGGTGGCCGCTTGCGATTTGGTCACCGGCTCCGGTGCCTGCGACGGCACCTCTGCCGGCTCGACGATGATCACCCGCTGCTGATTACCTATATCCACTGTTCGGCCCTCCTCGCCTTTTCAGTTACGTACGTTTCGATCTCGATGAGACTCTGCCTGCGAGACCCGATGGGCAGCCCCATCCGAATCATCGAGGGATCTGCGAAGACGTCGTCGATCATGTTCGGGACGTTGGTCAACAGGACGCGCCGATCCAGACGGGCCCCCAAAGCCACAACCGTCGCCTCGGCAGCCCGATAGCCGTCGTCGTGTTCGACGACCTTCCCCGTCAACGCCACGAGTCCGATGGCAAAATCGTCGAGGCTCCAAACATTGAAGTCGCGGTAGAGGGGATCCACGGTCTTGGCGGCGTACACTCCACACCCGAGCCGCCCACAGCTCCCGTCCGAATGCGGGATCTCTCCGAGATCTCCCCGCCTTAGACAGGTAGCGGCGAGCGTCCTCGTCTTCCAGGGCAGTTTCACGCCGCACAGGCTGCCGTCTTCGATCCACCAAAGCCGATATCCCATGATCGGAGTCGGCGACCAGGCTTCCGCTTCTTCCCGTCGCGTTCGTTCGATCGCATCCTCGAGGCAGAACTCCATCCACCTCTCGATACGCCTCATCTCTGACACCATCGAAGCGATCTGCCCGGTGATACGAGTCTCCTCCTCGCGCAACTGGTTGAGCCTGCGCTGCCTGATGGAAAGCGCAGTGTTTGCCTTCGATATGTCGATCAGGCCGGAGACCGCACCGTACCGGTCCTCATAGGTACGCAGCGAGCGACGCAGTTCGGCAAGCCTCGTCGTCCTGTTGAGTTCTGGCACCGGCTCCATCGACTCTCCCCACCAAGGATCTTTGACCATATCTGAATCGAACACATGTTCGCAAGAGATAATCGCGTCGGTTTTTCGCGATCCACACAGAACGCAGCCGGCGTAGCTAGCGTCGCCATCATGGGTGACGAGATCCGGCAGATCGAGGCTCCCAGCCGGGCAGAGTTCCGCAAGTGGCTGGAGGACAATCATGCCACCGAAGAGGCGGTATGGCTCGTCCTCTGGAAAAAGGGCAGCGGTCGCCCATCGGTTGACTGGAGCGATGCTGTTGATGAGGCACTTTGTTTCGGTTGGATAGATTCAAAGGTGCAGTCGATCGACGAGAACCGGTATCGCCAGTATTGGACGGTGCGCAAGCCTGGCAGCGTGTGGTCCAGGATCAACAAGGAGAAGGTCGCCGAGCTGACGGCTGCGGGATTGATGGCTCCTGCAGGGCTGGCCGCAGTGGCGCGTGCCAAAACGGACGGGTCATGGACCATTCTCGACGGTCCCGAGGCGGGAATCGTGCCCGATGACTTGGCCACGGCAATGAACCGGGCCGGCGTACGACCTACCTACGACTCGTTCACCTTCGGGGCCCGGAAGGCGATTCTTGCCTGGCTGGTCACGGCCAAACGGGACACCACTCGGGCCGACCGAATAGACAAGACCGTCGAGGCGCTCGGGCGCGGCCAGTCCCCGCTGTGAGAGGCCTGGCGCCGGAACGGCACACCGGCAGGCCCGATTGGGCTGGCTATTCGGTCACAAACTCCACGATCTCGCCGGCGACCAGCCTCGCCCCTTCTCCAAACAGGAACGTGATGTGGTTACCCGGGAACTCCGCATAGCGGCCGTCTTGCAGCCGGTCCATGGTCAGCTTGGCTTTGTCTTCGGGAACGATCGGCGGGTACCCGGGCGGGCCGAACGGATCCGTCGCCCGAAGAAACAGGATCGGCTGCTCGATTTGCCGCACCGTTGCGTCCCAGTCGACCTCCAGCGTCCCTGCCATCGCCTGCCGGATGTGCTCGGGCCGACACACCGACCGCACCCCGCCATCCGGCAGTTCCTCCAAATCGGAGCGGTAGAACACCTCTAGGGCGGGATCCCACTCCCAGTCCGCGTAATAGGGCATACCCTTAACTTTCTCGATGTAATGCTCCCACGAAGGGAAAGTCGTCTCCAACCGGTCGAGGGT
>JARFRN010000236.1 GCA_029287195.1 Acidimicrobiia bacterium
CGTCACCACCCAATAGCAGACGACCCTCCGGGACTCGGATCGAGACGGGTCTACCTGCCGCCACCATGGGGTTGCGGGCCACATCGGCCAGGAACCATGATCCCGACCGATCGATGCCAACGGCGATAACCTGGTGACCGGCTTCCCTCAAAGCCTGGTAGACGGCAACCGATGATGAACAGGAAACCTCATGTTCATCCGACCGTCCGCCGAACAACAAGAGCACACGAGCCATTCGGAGAGGTTACCGTGACCGCAGGCCAACGCACATATCACGTGGAGTGGCCGCTTTGACCAAGGAACTACCCCCCATCCGACACAGGGTACGCTCGGTCTACATCGCGGTACTGTTGTCGTGGGCCGCCTTCATTGCTGTAGCGATCGCGCGAGCTTCGGCCGGCAAGAGCTTCACAAGCGACGGATTCATCCTCTACGGTCTGGCCCTCATCTTGCTTTCTGTTGCGCCATGGAACCGCGTACTGCGCTCCATCGTCGCTGATTTGGTGATCCTGTTCTGGTCGACACTGATCATCATCGCGGTTCTCGTCCTAGGACGAGAGACCGACCCTGCAGTCGTGGCGGTCGCGCTGCTGGGAGCCGTCATCCTTCCAACGGTGATCTCGCTCCGCGGCATTTATGTCGCCGCTGCGGCCATCGCTGCGACCGGTACGTTCGCTGCAATCACTACATCGACGGAGTTGGCCGACGATGTGGCCGCACTGCGTCTTGCCGGTTTCGGGATTGTGGCGGCACTCCTCGCTGCAGGGGCGGGCAACCTGCATCGCCACGTGGAGGTAGCCGCAAGACGAGTCCACACGTTCGAAGAGCGCGAGCAATACTTGTCTGAGAAGGAGCAGGAGCTGCAGCGGCTGTACGACGTGTCGCGCACAATTGGAGTAGGTAGCAATCTGTCTGAGGTGCTCCCGGAATTGGTCGGACGTGTCGCCAACGCCCTCGAGGCGCGGGTCGGCGTCGTTCTTCTCTACCGACGCGATGAAGAAGCGCTCGAGGTTATGTCACCGATCTGGGTGGCCGGCCAGACACTACGTGCCGAGGGCTACTCGCTCCCACTGGCCGAGCCGAGCATTGCCCAGCAGGTCTTCACCAGCGGGGAGCCGGCCGTCTTCAACAACCTCGACGAGCAAGCCGACGAGGCCGATGGTTTCCTCCTCGAACTCGGCAGCCACGAGCTGGCGGCGGTGCCACTACGCATCGAGTCCCGACCCATCGGAGTGCTCATCGCCGCCGAGAAACGCGATAGTCACTTCACCATCAACGACCTGGCACTTCTCGAATCACTGGCGGGCCCGTCCGCTCTCGTGCTGAACCAACTCGCCCGTTACGAAGAGGCCCAGGAAACAAGCCAGAAGGCTATCGAATTGGCGCAGCTCAAGACCGATTTCGTGAGTGTCGTCAGCCATGAGCTGCGCACACCGCTCACTGCCATCATCGGATCGCTCAGCACCTTGCAACGCCCCCAACTGATCCATCCCGACGCCAATGCACAGCAGCTGATTGACACAGCCAGTCGGCAAGCCAACCGATTGCGCTCACTCATAGAGGACCTTTTGGTCGTGTCCCGCCTGGATAACCAGGCGCTGCCGGTACGACCTGAGCTAATCCAACTCGAGGAGTTCATCGAGGACACGGTGGCCCACATTCCAGATGCAGCGGAAGTCACATATGTACAGGCTGGACCGGGCGTCGACTTCGTCGAGACCGACCCCGATCACCTGCAACGCATTCTCGTGAACCTGGTTGGTAACGCCCTCAAGTATGCACCGGGAAGCCCCATCGACATCGTTGCCATGGTCAACGGGAGCGAGATCTGGCTATCGGTCATCGACCACGGTGAAGGAATTCCGTACGAGCTACACGACCACATATTCGACAGATTTACCCAATTGGCGCCGCACTACACACGTTCTGCGGGAGGAACAGGTCTCGGCCTGTCGATTGTTCGTGGGCTGTCGGAGGTCATCGGCGGCCGAGTGTGGTTCCAGCCCACCGCCGGGGGCGGGGCAACCTTCACGCTTGCCCTCCCCAAGGTGGCACGACTCCGTCAAGAAGGATCGGCACCTGCCGCCACCGCGTGATCCCCTCCGCTACCAGACAACTCGATGTTGCGGCTTGTTACTACGCCCGCCCTCCACCCGCCGCAACTGCGTGGAACCCGCCATCGACATGAACGATCTCGCCGCTCGTCATCCTGGTCCAATCTGATAACAGCAGCGCCACCATCTCACCGACCGGAGTCGCATCCGCGACATCCCAGCCCAGCGGGGCGCGTACTGCCCACTCATGTTCGAACAGCTGGAAGTGCGGGATAGACCTTGCCGCCACCGTACCCAGCGGACCGGCGGAGACGGCATTGGCACGGATGTTGTCGGGTCCCAAATCGCGTGCCAGGTAGCGCGTCACGGATTGCAGAGCTGACTTGGCCACTCCCATCCAGTCGTACAGCGGCCAAGCCTGGCTGTTATCGAAGTCGAGTGCGACCAAAGACCCGCCACCTGCAGCGACCATCAACGGGCGCAACCCGACTGCAAGTGTCTTGAATGAAAAGGCCGACGTTAGAAACGCTGTGGCAGCACTCTCGGCCGGGGTGTCCAAGAAGTTACCACCCAACGCGTCCTCAGGGGCGAATGCGATCGCATGCAGGGCACCGTCAACAGCACCCCAGCGACCATCCAAATCGGCAATCAGGGCATCCATGTGGGCCGAATCGTTGATGTCGAGCTCCAACACATCGGGAACGACCGGCAAACGCTTGGCGGTCCGCTCCGTGAGGCGCATGGCGCGGCCAAAGCCCGTGAGAACGATCTCCGCGCCCTGCTCGATGGCGATCCGTGCCGCCTGGAACGCGATCGAATCGTCGGTGAGAACACCGGTGACGACCAACCTCTTCCCTTCGAGCAGCACGAGCCCCTCCTCAAACAAGACGGTGCGTCATCGTAACGCCCGGTCAAGGCGAATGCGTGTCAACCTACGTTGGACCACGCACGGAGCCCGAGCCCCATAACAAACAGCAGCAACAACCCATACCCGAGCTCCGGACGACGTTCGAGCTGCGAGCGGTAGATGTAGGCAAACGCAAACGTGAAGGCGATCACGATGCCGTAGAAGACGTGAAATCCGTTGACCGGCCGCAGGCCCCGGCCGTACAGCACGAGTCCCGCGGCTACCTGCAACGCCATACAGCAGATTGCCACCCATCGGGCGTAGACAAACGAGCGCGGGGCGTCTCGCTTCATTACTGCGAGCACGAGTCCCCAGGCGCCGACCAAGCCGGTAGAGAACACCGCTACCCAAAACCAATTCTGGTGGAAGGCAATCATCCGGGAGGAGCGTAGTCAACGCGGGACCCCCCGATTCCGCCTGCAAACCACAGTGGAGTAGCTTTCCTGGATGGAATTGATCCCGATCGACATGGCTCACGGTGGATCTGCGGTAGCACGGATCGATGGCAAGGCTTTTTTCGTCGATGGGGCCATGCCCGGCGAATTGGTGTCCGGCGAGATCGAACTGGACAAAGGCTCGTGGGGTCGGATCCGCTTGAATGAGATCGTCGCGGCATCAGCGCAGCGGGTAGTGCCGCGATGCCGGCACTTCGACACCTGCGGGGGATGCCAGTGGCAATACGCCGCCTATGAGGCGCAGCTCGCTTGGAAGCGGTCGACGGTCATCGGCCAGCTGAGCCATCTCGGCGGGCTCAGGGACCCGGTGGTACGAGAGACGGTAGCTCGCGGCGATCCTTTCAACTATCGGAACCGGATGGATTTCAGGATCGACGGTGGTCGCCCGGCGTTGTATCGTCGCCGATCGAACAAGCTGGTGCCGCTGATCGAATGCGAGCTGCTCCACCCCAATTTGGCCGATATCTACCCAGATCTTGGAAACCTGGATGGCGTGGAGACTCTCGTCCTGCGCACCTCGGTCGCCACGGGAGAGGTGCTGGCGATCATCAACGGAGAGGTACCGTCGCAGGCGAGTGCGTGGAACTGCCAGATAGTCCAGATTCGTCGCGACACCCTGCAGCAGGTCCGCGGCGGAGCAACGATCGAAGAACAGGTTGCCGGTATCCGGTTCCGCATCACCGGGGATGCCTTCTTCCAGAGCAACACCGCCGGTGCGGAGGAACTAGTCCGTCTGGTGATCGAGGCAGCCGACTTGAACCACGATGACACACTGCTCGACGCCTACGCCGGTGGGGGTCTCTTTGCAGCGACCGCGGGCAGAGAGAGCGGACGGGTCATCGCCATCGAAATCAACCCGGTCACCGCCGGCGACCTCCAGGCCAATCTGTCTCGGGCCGGAATCGAGGACTGTCGCGTCATTTGCGGCTCCACTGAGGACATCATCGAGCGAATCGACGAGTATTGGGATGTCGTGATCGCCGATCCACCTCGCCGCGGGCTCGGGGTGCAGGGAGTCGATGCACTGACTGCGGCATCGCCGCGAACGCTCGTTTATGTCTCTTGTGATCCTGCAAGCCTCGCCCGAGACAGCCGACTGTTGGACGACGTGGGGTATCGGCTGGAGTGGGTGGCGCCCGTCGACATGTTCCCCCAGACATTTCATATCGAGTCGGTGGCCCGCTATACGCGAGTGGACTGACGCGCCCCATCCTCCCCCCGCCCTTCACCGACAGCGCAGTCGGCGCCGCCGACCTCAGCGTCCGGCGGCGAGGTCACCGACGACCGCTTTTGCGGCCGAGCGATAGTCCTCCAGACCCATGGTGATGGTTTGCGTATGACTGCCACCGCGGAAAGTCACCCGAGGAGATTCAAGACGAAGATCGATGATCGTCTTCATCCCGTAGAGATGACCTAGCGGCGGTTCGGCACCGCGCTCGCAGTCCGCAAACGCTTCCGCAAACTCCGACTCGTCGGCAAGCCGCAGGTTCTCGCAGCCGAAGGCGTCTCGGGCCTTCGTGAGATCCACGTGCTTGTGGCCGGGTACCACCGCCATCACGAAGTGATCGTCCGCTACGAGAATGACCGGCTTGGCAATTTCCTTGCCGGACACATGCTCGACTTCCGCGACTCGAGACGTCGTGTAGGCGAGTGGGTGTTCGTGCACCTCATAGGGCACACCGTGGGTCAGGAGGTATTCACGAAGCTTCTCCGCAGACATTACGTCCTCCTTGCCCCACAATCTACCGAGCGATGCCCGGTTCGGGAACGGGGCAATTGGCCCTTTGTAAAGAGACGGCGGCTACTCGATATTCCCCAGGATGGTGCGCTTCATCGCCTCGAACTCCTCGTCGGAAAGAACCCCTCGCTGATGGAGACGGGCGGCTCGCTCCAGCTGCTCTGTCGGATCACGACCCAAGTCGGCCGCGATGGCCGACTCCTCTGCTGCGGTCTTGCGGTGCTGCTCTTCACGGGTGCGGTACAGCAGGGACTGGAACTCCTCCGGATTCGGGATATCGCTGAACTTGCTCTGCCCGCTCTCCCCCGCCGACTCGATCAACAAGTCACCCGACTGCAAGACCCGCTCGAGAATGTTCTGGTTGAACAACACGTTGTTGATGTTCTGCAGTGGAATCTCTATGCCCCTGCGGGCGATGATCCCGGTGCGGGTTATCAGCCGCTCAGTGGTGAGCGCATAGAGAGTGAACCACCACTTGAGGACCGGACCGACGACGAGCGCCAACATCGCCAGCACGATGACTCCGGTCGTAATCAGGTCGGCGGTACCGTCATCTGGCGGTAACGCTCCGTAAACGAGCCCAATGGCAACGATGGCTGCCAAGAACCACAGGACCGGGATGGCAAGCATCCTCCAATGAGGCCGGAACTGCCTGACGATCGTCTCGCCATCGGTAAGGATGCTATCTGGGAATGCCATAGGCTCAATCATACGCTGTGGAGTCGCAACGGCAATCTCTGAGCGGATCCCGGCAACGCAGGCATGGAAAAACCCCGAGGGAGTCTTCGCCGAAGCGTCCACCCTCTCGGGGTTTTCCTGCTCGGTCGTGTCTTGCGACCAACCGAGCTACCTGCCAAGACCGAAGTCTCGGCTGGCTCGATCCTTCTCGGCCCGTGGGGCCGGACCACTGGGGCCCATCCCCGGACTTCCCTTGCGGGGCGGCCACCGCCTCTTGCGAGATGGCGACCCTTCCGGATCTCCGCGACCCCTTGCGGGGCCCCGGCGCCGTTGAACCGGTTTCCCGGATCAGCGACAAACACGAACTTAGAGCGAATTGCCAACTCCGGCAAGCGAAAACGGTTACTTCATTTCGCGCCTTTTTGTTTTGTTTCGCGAACGGCTTGTGCGCGGCAGCAGGAAGCGGCCTGTGGCTGTGTAGTGTCGGCAC
>JARFRN010000037.1 GCA_029287195.1 Acidimicrobiia bacterium
GAGTAATTGCTCACCGACGAGCAAGTAGCCAATGCCAACAGTGATCGCGGTAGATGCCGAACGGGTGACCATCGCCAGGATCGCCCCGGCGAATCCCCACACCACCGTCGCGATCATCACGTTGACAGTCGTGCCGATGGCGCTCGACAGCGCGGCGTTGGTGGTCCAGGCAGCGGTACTGATCCCGGCCACAGGGGCGAGGGCAAATGCGGCCCCCATCCCGACAACGGCAGATACGGCCACGCCGGCGACGACGATTGTGAGAAGCGCCAGGATTTTTCCGCCCAGGAGTAGAGCCCGGCGCGGCTCTCCGACGAGGAGCTGACGGATCGTGCCCCGCTCGTAATCACGCGCCACCGACGTGGCGAACAGGGCTAGGGCGACGATGCCGATCATGGTGGCGGCGGAAGCCAGTCCGGAGATGAGGCCGTCGACGGCGGCAAGGTCGGTGGGGCCCGGCAGGCCTCTCCCGCCGCCTCCCGGTCCGGGGCCGGCGGACTCTTCGAAGCCCACGAAGGTGAGCGTTGTGACCAGAGCCGTGAATGCGGTCATTATCCCTGCACCAACGAAGGCGGTCTTGCGAAAACGGATCAGTTCAGATTTGTAGGTGCGCAGCATGTCAGTTGATCTCCCTGGTGTCGGTGAGGCGCAGGAATACGTCCTCGAGGTCTTCGACATCAGCCCGCAGTTCGCGCAGAGTGACGCCGTGTTCGAACGCAAGCCGGTTCACAGGTGCCGACTCGGCAGTGGCGCCCGGTGCCCGCAGGCCGACACCGTTGGCGGCGAAGTTGATGCCCTTCTCGTCGAGCAACGCAGCGAGCTTGCTCAAGTCGCTCCGGTACTCGGGAACGATGACGAGCTCGTTGCGGGCCTGGTCGAGCAGCTCGTGGGTTGGGCCCTCAAAAACGAGTGAGCCGCGATTGATGATGATCAACCGGTCGCAGGCGGCCTGGATCTCGGCGAGCAGATGGCTGGAGACGATGATCGTCTTGCCGGAGTGGCCGAGTCGGATGAGCAGCTCCCGGATCTCCACGATCCCGGCAGGATCGAGGCCGTTGGTCGGCTCGTCGAGGAGCACCAGCTCGGGATCCTTGAGTAGTGAGGCGGCGATCGCCAGACGCTGCTTCATGCCGAGCGAGTAATCGCCTGCTCGGTCGGTGTCTCGTCCGGTCAAGTCGACGATCTCGAGCACTTCATCGATGCGCTCGTTGTCGACACCGGCCAGCACGGCGAGGGTGCGCAAGTTGTCGCGCCCGCTCAGCTTCGGGTAGAAGACCGGGGCCTCGACCAGCGCCCCGACCCGTTGCATGTATGCGCTGGGACTCCTGACGTCATGACCGAGCACGTGGCCGGATCCATGCGTTGGTGCGATCAGGCCCAACAGCATTCGGATCGTGGTGCTCTTCCCGGCACCGTTGGGCCCCAGCAGCCCGATTACTCCGCCGCGCTCGACTCTCACGCTCAGATCGTTCACCGCTGTGATGTTCCCGAACTCCTTGGTGAGCCCATGCAACTCGATCGCCAGGCCGTTTGCGGATGTGGTGCTCATGTCTTCTCCTTGACGGGTGGTCTTCACTTACCCCACAAGCATCCACGAGCGCGCTGTGGGGGTTCTGGGAGCCTCCTGGGAATGTCCTGTGAATCGGCGTCAGGCCCGATCACCAACCGCGTCGCGACCGATCGGGTACCTACTCAGGCTCCTCACCAGGTACTTCGAGGTGTGGAGCTGTCCTATTCCTATAAGGCCCAGCCCGACACACTCAGATCTCGGCACTGCACCTCTCCCGACGCCAAGCCGATCACCAAATCGGGAGCAAGAACGCACCTTCCGCCGATTGCTCGGGATCGGCACGTCCGTGCTTGGTAGGGTCAACACTCACCGTTGTGTTCGCCACAGTGCAGGAGCGAGCGGGTGGGCACTGCGATGCTGACCGAGGAAGTCCGGCTTGGTCATCTCGCGGGGAGCGACCTCCACGGTAACCTCGCCGGACACCAGCCCTCCGAGGTCCGTGCCGCGGACGATGTAGGAACCGGGTTCGAGTTCAACGGTGAATTCGCCTGATGTGGCGATTGCCTGCAAGGGTCGCGGAGCCGAGCTAGCTGTTGCTGCGGGTGCCGAGTCGATGGTTGCCCAGATCAGGATCTGGCCAGTATGTACTCGATGGCTGCTCGGAGGGCAGGATCGATGCCATCTGCGAGATCGCTGCGGCGGACGGCGACAGGGAGATCCGGTATCACTCCATAACCCTCGACGATGGTCCCATCGGCCATGGCCGGTTGTGCGGTCGGGTAGATCATTAGTGCTCCGATCGGGAGTTCGGCGATCTCGCCGCTCAACAGTCGTCCGGAGGTGCGCTCGCCGACGACGACTGCCCGATCCATCGCCTGGATGCCGCCGGCAAACGCTTCGGATGCAGAGCCACTGCAAACGTCGACCAGCACAACGACCAGGCCGTCGTATGGGTCTGCGGAGGGTTCGGCGTAGGTGGCTCCGGTGCCGTGGCGGGTGGTCCAGGTCCAGATGAGGTGCGCTTGATCGACCATTGCGTCGATCAAGCGCTTGCCGACATCCGAGTTGCCTCCGTGGTTGCCGCGGAGGTCGATGATCAACCCTGGGGCGTTTTCCATCTCATGGATCGCGTCGAGCAAAGGTGCTGTCAGCGCCGGGGCGAAGGGATCGAAGCGTATGTACCCAATGTTGTTCTCCAGGCGGTTCACTTCCAACGTGGTAAAGACGGGCGGCAAACCGGGAATGAGCTCGGCGCTTTGCCCCCGGTGCGAGAAGGTCAGGGTTGCCGCTTGCGGTTGATCGTCGTGATCACGGAATTCGACCGTTGTGGTCGCTCCGGGCTCTCCGTAGAGCAGTTCCTCGACCGCGAGGATCTTGCTGCTGCGGATGCCTCGCTCGTGGAGAGGCGGCAACACCGGACCCGACGCCGCCACGTCGGCAACGGGCTGCCCGCCAACGCCGTCCAACAGGTAGCCGGGGCTCAGTCCCGCACCTGCTGCGGGAGATCCCGATTCCACCTCGGTGATGACCCACTGGTCGTCGAGCAATCGGACCTTGAGGCCGAGTTCTCCCTCGGTGGTTAGTACAGGGTCGACGAAATCTGCGTCGGGTGGCATGACGAACAGGTGCGATACTTCCAGCTCAAAGACCATCTGGTTGATCAGTTCGAGTAGCTCTCGTTCATCATCGAGGGTCGCGAGCTGGGGCACATACCGGTCGCGGACCGCATCCCAGTCCATGCCGCCGAACTCCGGATCGTAGAAACTCTCGTTGATGGTCTCCCACACGAACTCGAAGTTGTCTACGTACTCGGCGATCTCGGAGGCAACAGTCGTCGGTGGGGACGGCGCCCGACTGGTTCCCGTCGTGGGTTGCTCCGCCGCTGTAGACGTTGACGGTGCCGCGGTCGTGCCGGAACCAGCCTGACCTGCACATCCAACCAGGAACGTCGCAAGCAGTACGGCAGCCAGTCGCCTCATCGTGAAGCCTCCTCCAAGCATCCTCTCTCGAATCCGCACGCCGAACCAGAGTCCAATGACACCTTGCGAAAGCAGCGTCATAACCCTCCCCAAGGCGCGGGGCCGGCCGCCTGGTTCCTCGACGCGGCATCCCACCCATTGCCGGGACGTCTCCTCCTCCCGCACCGATCGCCAATATGCCCGGTATGCACACAACCCCAAACCGCGCACGGCAGCACCGCGATCAATTCATCTCGCGCCATACCACCCCACGCCGGAATGGCGCATAGCGGCACCCACCGGATCGGGTGGTCGAACACCCACCGTGACGATGCTCCTTCACGAGACGCCCGCGCTATCTGCCGGATATGGGCGCTGCTGCCGATCGCATCCCAGGTAGGGTTGTCGTCACCGACGAGCTCGGCACATTTTCGCCACGAAGTCGCAGGCTCTGCGGTCTTGCCGGTTCTGATTACTCGCTACTGTCCCATCGACTCCTCCCGAAAGGAAGCTATGAGCACCCTGTCCGTTCGCACTCCTTCCGACACGCAGGTCGAAGTCAGCCGGAGCTTCGCCTCCTCGTTGGCCCTCGTCTGGAGGGCGTTGACCGAGCCGGCGCTGGTGAACCGCTGGCTGCTGGGGCCACCCGGATGGTCCATGCCCGTGTGCGAGTCGGACTTCCGGGTCGGCGGCAGATACGAGTACGGGTGGCGGAGTGAGGCGGACGGAGGCGAGTTCGGTTTTGTCGGTGAGTTTCGGGAGATCGAACCGCACTCGAAGATCGTGCACACCGAGGGGCTTCGGGAGGGCAGCCCCGGGGCGGAAGTGGTGGGCGGGTCGCTGGTCACCATCACCTTCGAGGAGATGGGCGGGGCCACGACGGTCGTCACGACGATCGAGTACCCGTCCGAGGAGGCACGCGACGCGGTTCTGGCCCAGGGCATGACCGACGGAATGGAGATGAGCTACCGCCACCTCGACGAGCTCCTCGCCGGGCTGTGAGGTCGACGAGAAGCCGCGCGTACCACGGGCCATTTGTCCGGATCGACCACATGAACGCAATCGAAGAGGCTCTGGACAGCGACGTCACCGACACACAACTCGGCTGACCCGCTACCCCTTGAGTCAGACGCCCATATCGGCACTCACC
>JARFRN010000041.1 GCA_029287195.1 Acidimicrobiia bacterium
GTTGAGGGGCGCAAAGCGCTGGTTGCCGGTGCCTGCGCCGCCGCGGCCGTCGCCCATGCGATAGGTGCCTGCGCTGTGCCACGCCATGCGGACAAAAAGCCCTCCATAGTGGCCGTAGTCCGCGGGCCACCAGGGATGTGAGTCGGTCATCAGCGCATAGAGGTCTTGCTTGACGGCCTCCAGGTCGAGCTTTTTGAACTCCTCGGCATAGTTGAAGTCCTCGCCCATCGGGTCCCTCGCGGGTGGATTCTGGTGGAGGATCCTCAAATCCAACTGGTCCGGCCACCAGTCGCGATTGGTCATTGGCCTTTTCTGTCCTCCGCCTGTCACCGGGCACTTGCTTGATTTGTCTGACATGTCGTTTCTCCTTACTGTTTGTCGGATTGATCGTGAGCCGTTGCTCGGTCGATCACGTTGTCGTAGCTCCTGTGCTCAACGGGCGAGTCGGGGACGGTCTCTTCTGCATCGCCCGGTAGGACATGATTCGGGGCGAGGCAGTCGGGGCAGCTGCCCCAGTAGATGACCTCGGCTTCGTCGATTTCGTAGCCCGCATCGTCGGCAGGGGTCAGGCACGGCGCGGTGCCGACTGCGCAGTCGACGTCGACCATGCGGCCGCATTGACGGCAGATCAGGTGGTGATGGTTGTCACCGGCCCGGTCTTCGAATCTCGCTGGCGACCGGGCGGGCTGGATGCGCCGGATGATCCCCTTTTCGGCCAGGGTGGCGAGGGCGTCGTAAACCGCCTGGCGGGAGATCACGCCGATTTCGGCCCGCACCTCCGTTGCGACCTCGTCGGCCGTGGCGTGCGGTCGACGCGATACCGCAGCCAGAACCGCCAGGCGCTGAGCCGTGACTTGGACACCGTGGCTGCGGAGCAGGCCGGCTGGGTTACTGTACATGCGCGAAGTATGAGTCTAATTCTGGAATCTGTCAAGAATTAGGGAATATACAGTTCGGTTCGATCCAGAGGGCTTTCAAGCTGAAATTTGAATGAAGGTTGGGGTGCCGCGTGCGCATCTCGACAATCGTCCGATCAATTCGGCTTGCGTGAGGGATCAATCAGTGTGGAAGTGTCGACGTGGTACTTATGTTGAGGCATGTTTGCACTTTCACAAAGAGTGGGACCCGGGCGCGGCGCCCATGGCGAATGTTCAATTGGAGACACTATGCAAGATTTCAAGCGTGACACGATCGACACCGCGACGACGTCGTGGGTGGCCAGTTACCGGCGGTTGACCGAGGTTGTGATCCCGCGACCGATCGCGCTGGTTGCGACGGTCGACCCCGACGGTAACACCAACCTGGCGCCGTTCTCCTTCTTCACTGTGGTGTCGTCGAACCCGCCGTTCATCGCCTTCGCCCCGCATCGCGTGGGGCGCACCGGATCCAAGAAGGACACTCTTCGAAACGTCGAGCAGGTCCGCGAGTTCACCGTGTCGGTGGTGAACGAAGAAATCGCTGAACGGGTCAATAACTGCGCGGCGCCGCTTCCCTACGGAGACAGCGAGTTCGAGCATTCGGGGCTGACTCCTGTTGCGGCCGAGCGGGTGAAGGCTCCGCTGGTGGCCGAGTCGCCAGTGGCGCTGGAATGCACACTCGAAGAGATTCGCACCTATGGGGACGAGGGTGGGGCCGGGTCGCTGGTCGTCGGTCGAGTTGTGCTGATGCACTTCGATCCCGCGGTTCGAGACCCGGTCGAAGGCCGCGTGCTCCCCGAGCTGCTGCGCGCCGTCGGCCGCATGGGCGGCTCGCTGTGGTGCCGTACTCGCGACACCTTTTTACTCGATCGCCCGAGCTGACGCCTCTCGGAATGTTCGCGGTTTCCATCCGAGCACTGATCCGGCGCGGCATCCCAACGTTTTCCTCGACCTGCCACAGGGGAGTGCAGGGTCGCGGTCCCAGCGGCCGAGGAAGGCCGGCGTGCCGCGAAGCGGCGCCGGCTCATGCGATCCGACCTTGGCGTGAGGATGAAGGAGGGCGGCTCTGCCGTCAAGCTGCCTCCCCCGGCTTTTGAACCGGAGGATCTACGAGAGAAGGAAGCGTGTGCTCGATTCTTTGGCGATCGCTCTCCATCCACGGAGGCAGCCGCAGTCCGGTGCCCAGCTCGTCCACAGATTCATCGGTGGCGAAACCGGGATTATCGGTGGCTAGCTCGAAGAGGACGCCACCCGGCTCCCTGAAATAAATCGCATGAAAGTACATCCGGTCCTTCACCTCGGTGGTCGGATGACCGGCGTCGAACAGCCGTTTCCGCCACGTGGCCTGGGCGTCGTCGTCGGCCACCCGGAATGCGATGTGGTGGACCGAGCCACCAGCGACCCGTCCGCGGGCTGCATCCGGATCGTGGAGTAGATCCACGAAGGTGCCGGAACCTCCGCTTCCCGACTCGTAGCGGGCGCGATTACCGTCCACCGCCACCTTGCGGAATCCCATGGCTTCGACCAGCACCCGCTCAGTCGCGATGCCGTCTGCATGCAGCAGCGTGACACTGTCAAAGCCGCGGATCGCTTGTTCCGCAGGTACGGATGATCCGTTCCACGGCTCTCGGCGATCGTCCGGTCGGGCGCGCGCAAGCAGCTCGAGTTGCAGCCCGTCGGGATCGACGAATGCGAGACCCGGTGCGCCGAAACGCTCGACGTCCTGGGAACGCACCGAGGATTGCTCGAGACGCTGACGCCAGAAATCGAGGGAGTGCTCGGGAACGGCAAAGGCCGTGGTGTGCGTCTGGCCGGAGCCAAGGGCTCCGCGGCGGACGCTCTGCCGGGGAAAGAAGGTCATGACGGTCCCTGGGCTGCCCACTCCGTCGCCGTAATAGAGGTGATAGGTTGACGGATCATCGAAGTTGACCGTCTTCTTCACGAGGCGCAGGCCCAGCACACCGGCGTAGAAGTCGACGTTCGTCTGCGGGTCGCTGGCGACTGCTGTGACATGGTGAAGTCCGAGAATCGGCGAACTCATTTGAGCTCTCCTTGCGTTAGGTTGATCATTTTTGGGTCGGTTTCGGCAACGGTTGCGTAATCACGTGTTTGCGCTTTTGTTTCCCAAGCTCGTTCAATTTGGACAACGGATGTCGTCGCGAAATCATTGCAGCGCCCAAAGGAATCGAGCTCTTGCTGACTTCTGCGTGCGCGAACCGGCGGTTTGTTTGGTTGTAACCTCGAGGCTTCCAGAATTGTCTGATCAGCTCGGCCTGGGTGACAGGTCAAGATGCGTGGGAGTGTGCACGCGGCGCCAAGATTTCGAAGGTTGGCGGCCATGCACGGGACCGCATGATCTACCATAGGACCGTGACTCAGCCCCTGCGTATCGCCATCACCGGCGCCTCGGGATTCCTGGGGCGATTGCTGGTGCATCTTCTGCGGCGACGGCACACCGTAGTGGCTCTCGACCGACGGCCGCTGATCGAGGCCGAGATGGCCGGCCACCCGAACGTGGAGTGGTACCAGGTCGACCTCACTGACGGCGGCCTTTTGGAGGGCACCGCCGAATGCATTCGGGCCGGCGGCGGCGTCGACGTGATCATTCACCTCGCCGCCTACTACGACTTCACGGGTGAGGAGCTGTCTCTTATACAC
>JARFRN010000044.1 GCA_029287195.1 Acidimicrobiia bacterium
AAACCCAGGACCAGCGTGACGCCGGCCTGGAGCAGCGACAGGATCCGCTCGGTCGAGAAGAGCTCCTCGTAGCCACTGATGGTTGACCAATCCACAGCCCACCTCCTACTGCAGAATGCCCGCGAAGGCTCTGGTCAGCAGGCCACGCTGCAATGGTGAGCGCGGTGCGGCGGCAAGCGTCGCATCCGGCGCCTCATTCGGCGGACCCTGGTCGAATCGGACCGCGGCCGGATCGTTTTCGCCATGGCGTTCGAGGGTCACCCCCTCGGTCCAGTAGCGACCCTTTGCGGTCACGAAAACGGACATCTGCGGGGTTGGGAGCTTCATTTTCTCGATGTTCAAATCCGTCGTGGAGCCGTTCTTGACCCGAACGACCGAGATCGCCCGGTGGGGTCGCACCGGGAGATTCTCGAGGTTCATCCGGGCGGTGGTTCGGCTCGCATAGCACAGCTCTCCCTCCCTCGTCGACGGACCGAACCATGAGTCTGACGGGCGGTGGGTCGGCACATCGAGAAGAACCGACGCCGCATCCCCTGCGACGACCCTGATCCACATGGGCGTGCTGACGAAGACTGTGACCTCTTCGTCCGGTGGGAGCATCAGGGGCTCTTCCGGGTTCGCGACCACCGGGCGATCTGCAAGGGCCGGGATCAGTTCGAGTGAATTCGGGGGATGCCGGAATCCGAACCGCCGGACCTCCACCCCCGCGCGTACATCGCGACACTGCCCCGGCCGCTCGATCGCAAGCGTCGTTTCCAGCGGATCCTCACCCCGGGCAAACGCCAATCGGATTTCGGATGGGAGCGCGGCAGCCCACAACTGAAACGGACCGATCTGCCAGAACCGCCGGTCGGTCTCAGCGAGCTCGTAGCGCCGGTTCCACCCTTTCGAAGAAATCAGCTTCTCGGTCATCAAACCCACCTTTGTTTCCAGAGGAACCGTAGCATGCCGCTCAGAGACCCAGCTCCGCCCCAAGTGAATGGTTCATTCGCGTTTTTCATACGGACACTCGGTCTCTCATTGACGGGTTCACCCATCTCTTCTCCCCGCCCCGAGATCGAACCCGAGCCCCGGTCTCCCGGTGGGATGGAGATAGCCGTCCCTGAGGTGAACCGCGAGCGCCGCAGGATCATTCATCAAACCTATGTGACCGTCGAGATCGGCAAAGACCACGTTCGGCCTTGCCAGGGCGAAGTGCAGCCCGGCCGCAATGGAAAGAGCCGACTCATCCATGCAGCCCACCATGACTTCGAATCCGGCCGCCCGGGACACTGCGTTGATGCGCTGCGCTTCCGCAATTCCACCGACCTTCATCAGCTTGATGTTGACCATGTCCACCAGGTCGTTCTTTGCAAGACGAAAGGCGTCTCGCAAGCTCACGAGGCTTTCGTCCGCCATGATCGGGATCGGAGATCTGCTGCTGATCCGGGCCATCAGCTCGGGCTTCCCGCTTGGCGTCGGCTGTTCGATGAGCTGAAGGTGCGCCCGTCTTGCACGCTTCACGAGATCGAGCGTCTGGTCAACCGTGTAGCCCTGGTTGGCATCGAATCTCAGCTCGACTTTGGGACCGAGTTCAGCCCTTACTTTCAATAGCCGTTCGACATCTTCGTCGACATTGGCGCCGCCTTTGATCTTGAGGCACCTGAACCCCTGTCTGAACCACATCTCCGCCATCTCGACTGTCGGTTGAACCGGCAGAATTCCGATGGTGATGCTCGTCTTGATCCGATCACGGTATCCTCCAAGCAGTTTCCACAACGGGAGCGAGGCACGCTTCCCGAGAATATCGTGAAGGGCCATGTCAACAGCCGCCCGAACCGACGGGTGCTCCGCCAGCGGCTCGTGAAGGCGCTCCAGAATCATCGCCATCCGAAGCGGATCGGATCCGAGAAGGAGAGGTTCGACGACGTAGCGGATGGCGCTCTTGGCCGAAGCAACACTCTCCCCGGTCACCGCCTCATCCGGCGCCGCACAGCCGAAGCCTACCGGGCCGGTGTCCGTGCCGATGCACAGAAAAATGTTGGTTGTCTCGCTGACGGTCTCATACGCGATCGAATACGGACGGGCCAGCTCGAAGCTCTCAGACCATGTCTCGACGCCGACGATCTTCATCAATACCTCCGCTCGTAGATCTCATCGAGAGTCATGCCTTTGAGCTCCTCCACCAACTCCACGAGATTGGCGATCATGATTTCCCAGAATCGAGCACCCTTTTCCGCAGATGCACGACATGGATCTCCAAGCACCCCGCTCGGCGAAATTCTGGCGGTTCTCGCATACCACTCGACGCTTCTCTTGGCTGTGAAATCCAGGTAGCGGCTCGAGAAGCTCGGGACAAATGCTTCGGCTGAAGCCATTTCGACGAGATCGGGCCGGGTCGCGAGACTGGTCGAGGTCTCGATCTCTCCGGCGTGGACATCGTTGGCTGTCTCGCAGATCTCATCCAGGTCGACATCGCTGGTCTCACCAGTGTCGACACAGGTGAAGATGTTCGCATCGCGGTTGATCATCTGCGCCGCGAACTGCAGGGTGGCAGAGTTGCCGCCGTGGCCGTTGACGATCACCAGCTTGTTGATCCCGTTTCTCGCGCAGCTGATGCCGATGTCATAGACCAGCCGGGACAGCGCCTCGTTACTCACGCTGATGGTCCCCGGAAAGTCGTCGTGGTGATACGACACACCATAGGAGACCAGCGGCAAGACAAGCGGTCTCGGGTGGTCGCACGCTTCGGCCACCCTTCGCGCGAGGTAGTCGGCGTCGAATGCGTCCGTATCGAGGGTCAGGTGCGGAC
>JARFRN010000100.1 GCA_029287195.1 Acidimicrobiia bacterium
ATCTAGTACCGGATGAATGATCGCGCTGCGGTTGCCGCCCAGCTGGGGAGGGAGCCACGGTCCGTCATCGACGTGGCCGTCCGTTGTCCTCTGGGCCTTCCGGTCGTAATCAAGGTGCCACCCCATCTCGACGACGGGACACCCTTCCCGACCACCTTTTGGCTGACTTGCCCGCTGGCGATTCGGAGAATCGGTCGTCTCGAAGCAAGTGGGGGGGTGAAGCGGGCCGATGCGAGAGTTCAATCGGACCGTGTGTTTGCTGCCCGTCATTGGGCGGCGGCCGAACGCTACCGCATGGAACGATCGGCGATGATTGCCGACGACGCGCCCCGGCATCGACCATCCGGAGGTGTTGGGGGGAGTCGGGGCGGTGTCAAATGTCTTCACGCTCACTACGCCGACCACGCCGCCGGCAACGATAACCCGGTTGGCGAGGATACGGCTCGCAACGTCGAGCCGCTCAATTGCTCCGCTCCTTGCGTCTTCCAAGACGACCGGGCGGTTGTGCGTAATCCGGCCTGGGTGGAGCCCCGCCCATGAAGGTCGCGGCCGTCGACATAGGAACCAATACGGTCCGCCTGCTCATTGCCGAAGTCGTCCGTGCCTCCGGGCATATCTCCATAACACGAGCCGAACGACACGAGGTGATCACGCGACTCGGTGAAGGTCTCGATGCGTCTGGTCGGCTGGGCGATATTCCCATGGGGCGGGCGCTTGCCGGACTCGATTCCTATGCCGCCATTATCGATCAAGCGGGAGTGATGTACGCCGGTGGGGTGGCTACTGAGGCCACTCGCAGCGCAGTCAACGGGGACACGTTCATAGCCCAGGCGGCAGAGGTACTCGGATTCGCTCCTCGAGTGATCGATGGAGTCGAGGAGGCAGATCTGACGTTTCGGGGCGCAACCAACGCGATGCCCATCGACGGTTCATTCTGCGTGGTCGATGTCGGCGGAGGCAGCACCGAGTTTGTGGTGGGACGTGGTCTCCCCGAGTATGCAATCTCCATAGACATCGGATCGGTTCGCCTCACTGAGCGAGCGGCCGCGATGCGATTGACAGATCCTGCAGCCATTCGCAGCTACGTCGATGGGCTCTTCGCACCGGTGACGCCTCCCTATGCCCCTGAGACGATCCTTGGGTCGGGGGGTACGTTCGTGACGCTCGGGGCCGTGGCTCACGAACTCTCCATCGAAGATGCGGAGTCACGCCGCGATGTCACTCTCTCGGCAGCCGACCTCAAAGCAACCGTCGATCAGCTGCTTACGATGAATGTGGCCGAAATCGCAGACTTACCCGCCGTTCCCGCCGCCCGCGCCGGTGTGCTCAAGGCCGGGGCGGTTTGTGCGGAACGGTCGCTGGCGCGCCTGGAGGGCGACGCTATCGTCGTATCCGTCGCCGACATACTCGACGGCTTGGCGCTCCACCTCGCCGAGGAGAGCCCGGCGGGTTCGTTCGACTAATTGTCCTCTTTGGCTTCTGCAACCACCTTGTCGGTCAGGTGGCTCGGCAGCTCCTGATAGTGATCGTGTTCGGCGGTGAAGGTACCCCATCCCTGGGTGAGCGAACGCAGGTCCATCGCGTAGCTGATGATCTCCGAGGTGGGGACGAGTGCCGTGATCAATTGACGTCCACCGGGAGCCGCATCAGTACCTTGAACTTGACCCCGGCGCGACGACAGATCGCCCATGACGTCGCCCTGGTAGCTCGCCGGCACTGAGACCTCGATCTTCGAGATCGGCTCGAGGATGATCGGCCCGGCATCCGCCATTGCCGCCTTGAATCCGAGTCGGCCGGCCATCTTGAAGCTCATCTCCGAGGAGTCGACGGAGTGGTATTTGCCGTCGTAGCAACGCACCCGGACGTCCACTACCGGGAAGCCGACAGTTCCCCCGTCTGCCATCGTTTCGACGATGCCTTGCTCGACGGCCGGGATGAACTGCCGGGGAATAGACCCACCCTTGATTTCGTCGACGAACTCGAAACCTTCTCCCCGCTGAGCGGGCTCGACCTTGAGCATGGCCACTCCGAACTGGCCGTGGCCGCCGCTTTGCTTCTTGTACTTACCTTCGGCCTGAGCCGGACGGCTGATGGTTTCGCGGTAGGGCACCCGTACTGCTTCGGTATCGACCTCGACCCCGAACTTGCGGTTGAGCCTCTGCAGCGTGATCGTTAGATGTGTCTCGCCCATGCCGCGCATCAGGGTCTGTTTCGTCTCGGCGTTGCGTTCCACCACCAGGACTGGATCTTCCTGCTGGATTCTCCGTAGAGCGTTGGCCAGCTTGTCGGTGTCCGCCTGGGTCTTTGCCTTCACTGCGGTTGCCAGCACCGGGGTCGGTTTCATGATTGGTGGCGCCTTGACCGGCTGGCTCTTGACGGAGAGCGTGTCTCCCGTACCCGTGTCGTTCAGCTTTGCCACTGCGCCCAGGTCACCCATTGGCAAGTAGTCGACAGCTTCAGATTCCTTGCCGACCATTACTGCGATCTTGGACAGCTTCTCGTCGGACCCCGAGCGCTGGTTGTTCAGCGTTTGTTCGGGGTTCAGGCGGCCTGATAGCACGCGGAACAGCGAGATCTGGCCAACGTAGGGATCGGCGATTGTCTTGAACACCTGGATCAGCGGATCGCCGTCGCTTCTCAGATCGATTTCGACTTCGGAGCCGCCCGCCATGACGCTCATTGTCTTGCGGCGCAACGGCGATGGCCCGATCTCAACGATGAAGGTCGCCAGCCTGTCGACGGCAATGGGGCCGGTAGCCGAGCCGCATACAACGGGAAACACGGTTGCGTCGGCGACACCGATCGCCATCATCTTTTCCAGCTCAGCGGCTGCGGGGATATCCCCCTCCAGGTATCTCTCGAGGAGCTCGTCGTCGGCAACCACGATGCCCTCGACGAGGTTGTCGTGAACCTCGTGTTCCCTAGCTTCGAGATCGTCGGGTATCTCGGCTTCTTGTGCCGCCCCGCTGTCGTAGACATAGGCCTTGTCGGTGAACAGATCGGCCACCCCATGGAACGATGCTTCTTCGCCGATAGGCAGCTCGATGGGAGCTATCCCCGCACCAAACCGGTCGCGCAACTGATCTAGAGTCCGGTCGAAAGATGCCTGTTCCTTGTCGAGCTTGTTGATGAAGACCATCCGGGGCACTCCGAACTCCTCGGCGACGCGCCAGGCGCGCTCGGTCCCCACCTCGATGCCATCGACCGCGGACACGACGAACACCGCCAGATCGGCAACATGGAGCGCCGCGTAGACATCGGCGATGAAATCAGGGGCACCCGGCGTATCGATGACGTTGATCTTGTGGTCGTGCCACTCAAACGGGGCCAGCGCCAGGCTGAGCGACATGCCGCGTTCGTGTTCTTCGGGATCGAAGTCCGTCACCGTGTTCCCGTCCTCGATCCGACCTAGGCGGGAGATGGTCCCGGCCCGGAAGAGCAGGGCCTCGGCGAGGGTCGTCTTGCCCGCTCCGCTGTGCCCTACGAGTGCGACATTGCGGATCTTTTCGGGTGGGTAGACCTTCACGGGGGCTCCTCTGCTGGTGTTTACGTGGGTGGAGGAGGATACTCGACGCGCGTATCTTGCGGCCAGCCCAGACGGCAGCGTCGAGGGCGTCGTTGCGCCTGGTCGACGGCTGACATGACGCGGACGGATTAGCCTCCTGTGATCATGCCCGGATGGCGAAACCGGTAGACGCGGCGGACTTAAAATCCGCTGTCCCCAGGGACGTGCAGGTTCGAGTCCTGCTCCGGGCACGGGTAATCGGCGGCCGCGGACGCGACGTGGGGTCTCACCAGGCCGGACGGCCCCGTGCCCGATCGATGAAACCCGCTGTTCGCTCGATTTGACCGCTCGGGCTCCTCCTATGGCCGGACGGAGTGTATCGAGGGCGCATTCTCAGCATCAGCAAGATCGGGCGTTCGGGTTCCCGCCACGCGTTCCAGGCTCGTTGAGCCGGCATCGCTCCGGGCGATATCCGATTGGTTTCAGTAGGGTTCCCGTGAACCTCGCCGCTCTCGTGCGACCGCGTGTTGTGCAGCGCTTGTCTGGCTTGCGCGCCTGCAGAGAAGGTTTCGTCATCACAAGCTCCGGGCGGCGCCGTACATATGTGTAGGCGACACAGATGTGGCAATGGCGATCGGACCGAGGTACCCGATGAAGAAAGTCGACGTAATCATCGTTGGCGCCGGCATGGCGGGCTTGACGGCCGCCGGCCGGCTCGAGGAGCTGGGTCTCACTACTGTGGTCCTCGACAAGGGGAGGGCTCCGGGCGGCCGTATGGCTACTCGCACCATCGACAGCGCCCGGTTCGATCACGGGGCGCAGCACTTCAGCGTGCGATCTCCCCAGTTCCGCGAGCAGACCGCTCACTGGATGAGAATCGGCGTTGTCAACGAGTGGTTCCGTGCCGCGAGCCTCACTGTTGCGGACCGCCGTATCGAGGCGCGGCACATCGGCGCCGGCGGGATGCGAAGCATCCCGGAGCATCTCGCTGCCAGCTTGCGGGTTGAGACTTCCACGACCATTGACCGAATTGACCTGGCTCCCGCCGGTGTTGCCGCGGTCGCCACCAGTGGAGAAGTGTGGAATGCTGCAGGGGTTGTGCTGACACCCCCGGTGCCACAAACGCAACTGCTGCTAGGCCGCGGCAACGTGGAGCTTTCGTCATCCGTCGAGGAGATGCTCGACACGGTCGTGTACGACCCCTGTCTGGCTGTGATGGCCCATCTGGACACCGCTGCGGGACTTCCCGATGGTCACCTCACGCCGCGGCGAGGCCCAATTGCCTGGATGGCCGACAATCAGCACAAAGGCATTTCAGCGAGCCCGGCAGTGACCATACATTCCTCTCCTGAGTATGCAATTGCTCGGCTCGATGCCGATTCCGCCACCTGGGTCGCTGAGATGACGGACGCGGCCCAGTCGCATCTGGCAGGATCGATCATCCATGCAACCGGTCATCGCTGGCGTTACTCCAGGCCGGTTCAGACCTTCGATGTCGGCGCAGTCGCTGCCGGGCCCGGAGTTCCGGTTGTCCTGGGAGGTGAGGTGTTCGCCGGCGCGAGAGTGGAGGGAGCCTTTCTGTCCGGCCTCGCCGCGGCAGACCAGCTCTGGGGAGTGTTGTGAGGCGCATAGCTTCCTCTATCGACATCGCGGCGCCACCTGGGAGGATATGGCCGTTCGTTGCCAACATCGAGTGGTGGCCGCGGTGGGGCC
Organism: Acidimicrobiia bacterium; assembly: GCA_029287195.1. GTDB lineage: Bacteria > Actinomycetota > Acidimicrobiia > Spongiisociales > UBA5794 > JAAETI01. The sequence continues at coordinate 5,219 of JARFRN010000100.1, forward strand.
TTTCGATCACCGCAGTCGACAGTGAAGCCGGCGAGATCTTCCCCGGCCTCAGCGGGCGTGTGCGTACACGACTTGGCTTTTGGCTGCCCTTCACGATTGGAGACGTTGTTGCCGAGTCATTCTGGGACTGGTTTGTCGGAGGAGTACCGGCCACCGGACACCATCTGGACTCGAGAGAGGGGCACACGCGTGTCCGCTTCACAGCTCCCTGGGTGGTTGCTCCTTACAAACCGGTCATGACCGCATCACTCAAGGAACTGAAACGCCTCGTGGAGTCGGCATGAGTCTTCTTCCGATCCCCCTGTTCGACAGAGAGGGGGTTGTTGACTGGGTGGCAACGCATCTCGACGGTCTGTACTCAGGTTCCGCAGTTGCGTCACCTTTGTTCGTCGGCGGGCAAATCGCAGCCGACGAAGCACTCGCCGGCTACGACGTATCCGGCTACGCAGCGACCCGCAATGACGTCTGGCCGGATAGTCGTCAGGGTGCCTCACGGCTCTCTCCCTACATTCGGCACAACCTGATCTCGCTGCGGGAAGCTTGGTGCGCGGTCGACGGCGGACCCTCCTGTGATGTGTCCAAGTTCCGGGATGAATTGATGTGGCAGGAGTATGCCCGACATCTCTATGCCCGCTTGGGTCCGGCTACCGGCAAGGGGCTACGGGCGCATCTCGATGGTGATTTCGGGCACAATGGTTGGCCACGAGCTCGGTTGCGTCCTTTTCCGCATGGCGCAAGACTCTCGAGGGATCATCAGGAGCCTAGATGAGCAGACCAGCAGAACGGCCGTCGACCGCCACCGGACGCAGAGAACCGCCACGCTTCCGGTTGGTGACGGTGCTCGGCAAGGAGCAACTCAGCTCTCGCATGATCCGGGTGACCTTCACCGGCGACGATCTGCGGGGCCTCGAGATCAGTGATCCGGCTGCCAGCGTGCGGTTGTTGCTGCCGTCGCCCGGAGAGATGGAACTCGCCATGCCGCGATGGAATGGCAACGAGTTCTTGATGGGGGATGGAAGCCGGCCGACCATTCGGACCTTTACTCCGCGCCGGCTAGATCCGGCGACCCTGCAACTCGACATCGACATGGTGATCCACGATCGGGGAGCAGCTTCGCAATGGGCTGTCGGCGCTCGGCCGGGTTATCCGGCTGCGGTATCAGGACCCGGTCGAGGTTATCGGCCCAGCCCGGGCGCAGCCGCATTCGTGCTCGCCGGTGACGAGACCGCCATTCCTGCCATCTCCCAGCTACTCGAGACCATCGACCCGGCTACGCCCACTCGAGTCCATATCGAGATCGGAGCCCCCGGTGCCAGGATCTCGCTCCCAGGTCATCCGCTGGCGACGGTCACATGGCACGTGGCGGAGCCCGGCGCTGCCCCGGGAAGTGCACTGATCTCTGCGATTGAAGATGCTGATCTCCCCACCGAGGCGCACATCTGGTGTGCTGGGGAAGCTGCGGCGATGCATGCGATCCGCGACCATCTGTTCAAGGAACGAGGATTGGCCCGTTCGCTGGCAACGGTACGGGGCTACTGGAAGGCGGGCCGCTAAGTCCAGTTTCGAGAGTTGGGAAGAGCAGGGTCCATCAGCCCTAGTCGGCACCGCAATGGAGCCTGATAGTGAGGGCTGGAGGTGCGCTCGACATGACTCCCAGCATGCAACCCGAACATGAAGAGGCTGCCTACCGGCACGCCAGGGAGCGGGCCGAAGCCATCCAGGGCCTCTACATCCACCTGCTTGTCTACGTAGTGATCAACACCTGTCTTTTTGCGATCAATTGGTTCACCAGGGGCGAGGACGGTATTTGGTGGTTCGTCTGGCCGCTGGCAGGTTGGGGCATCGGTCTCCTCATCCATGTGCTCGTGGTGATTGCTCCCGTCTTCTCCTCAGACTGGGTTGACCGCAAGACAGATCGGATCATGGCAAACCGGCGAATCTGAGCGCGGCCTCCGGCAGCCGCGGGTCTCGTTTGAGGCAGCTCACGTGCTGCGATGTGAAAGGTGCGCCTGCGCGGCTCGTGTCGCAATAACGGATGCCGGTTTTTGCCATCCCGTCCCAGTCCCGACTGAGTAGAAACCCGGCGCAGAGTGGTTCATCATCACGGGTGCGAATCCCGTCGTACCCTCTTCGGCCACTCCCCGGAACCTGAGTGCCGGGGTGGTTGCCCGGCTCATCGACCATCCGCCGCGGCGGTGCCTAGTTCCTGCCAGATGGTCATTCCGCAAGCTCTCTCCAGCATGCCGTACGGGTAGTCGGGAACTCCCGGGGCGGAGACTGTCGTAAGGCGGTCCAACTGGTCGGCGGTCAGGGTGAGTTCCGTTGCGGTCAGGCTCTGTTGAAGCTGCTCGACCGTACGAGCCCCCACCAAGGCCGAACTCACGCCGGGTCGCGTCAACAGCCAACGCAGCGCCACCTCGCCCATCCAGCTTCCAGACTGATCGGCAACTGACCGCACCGCGTCGATGATCCGCCAGACCCGCTCTTTGTTCCTCTTGTGGTACGCCTCGACTCCGCGCGCGGGGTCTTCGCCCAGCCGGGTAGCTCCGGTCGGCTGAGAGTCAGGCCGGTACTTGCCCGTCAGCCAGCCGCCTCCGAGGGGCGACCACGGGCAGACTGCCAGCCCCTGCTCGAGGCACAAGGGAAGCAGCTCCCACTCAACCACACGGTCGAGGAGGTTGTACTGTGGCTGAAACACGACCGGTTGCACCAAATCGGCATGGCGTGTCGTGTCGAGGATCCGCTGCAACTGCCAGCCGGTGGTATTGCTCCAGCCGATGTTGTGCACCTTGCCTGCGGCCACAACCGCGTCGAGAGTCGCCAGGGTGTCCGGCAACGCAGCGTCTGGATCCCAGCCATGCACGTAGAACACGTCGATGGCGTCGACTCCAAGTCGTCGAAGCGATCCATCCAGCGCCTTTACGATGCCACGCCGGGATGCTCCTGAGGAACCGCCAGGCGGTCGAAATCTGGCCTTGGTTGCCAGCATGATGTTGTCGGGCTTGCGGCTTGCGAGCCACCTGCCGACGATGCTCTCGGACTCCCCGTCGGCGTATACGTCTGCCGTGTCTACAAACGTGCCTCCGGCCGCAGCGAAGGCATCCAATTGCCGGTGCGCCTCGGCCTCGTCCGTTTCTGCTCCGAATGTCATCGTGCCGAGGCCCAGCTCGCTGACAAACGGGCCGCCCTTACCCAGTTGATTGTGCCGCATGCGGGCGATCCTAACCACCACGGAAGCTGCGACTACTCAATACCCCCGGCCTCAGCTGCGCTTTGTGACAGTACGACGGTCCTGGAGGAGCCACCTATGCAGGTTCGGGTCCCATCGGGGCCGTTTGCGGAATCGACTCACTTCTCCTCGGCGGAGATGCCGGCCGCCGCGCCGGCGGTTGTGGTCGAGCGCTGATCGCGGCAGCGCATTCCATAGGCAGGTCGGTCCGGTAGCCATATGCCGCGTCCCGGCAGCACTAGCCTCTGACACGTGATTTCCCCTGACACCGTCTCGATTGGCATCGGCGTGGGTACCCAACCCCCGCTGAGTCGCATCAAGTTGACTACGCGGCTGGCGCGCGTGGCCGGTTTCGATGCCATCTGGACGGTCGACCACTTCCAAGGTTGGTTCCCCCAGGAGTTGTGGAAACGGGATATGGCATGGATGGCCAGGCCTGATGGGACTCCCCATGCCTATTTCGATTATCAAGCGCTCATCGGGTATTTGGCGCAGCGTGCTGGTCGGCTCCAAATTGCGGTCGGTGTGACGGAAGCGCTGCGCCGCCACCCGGTATTGCTGGCGCAGACCGCAATGAGTTGGTCCCATATGACGCGCCGCCCACCGATCCTCGGGATTGGGGCCGGTGAGCGAGAGAACAACGTCCCCTACGGCATCGAATTCGATCGTCCAGTCGGGCGACTCGAAGAAGCACTGCAGATCATCAGCCGTTGCTTCGATTCCAGAGGACCATTCGACTTCTCGGGCGAGTTCTTCCTCTTCGACAAGGCCATGATGGACCTCAATCCTGCTCCCGGGCGACGCCCGCAGATTTGGGTCGCCGCACACGGGCCCCGCATGCTGCGGCTCGCCGGGCAATACGGCGACGGATGGTATCCCACATTTCCGATGAAGCCCGTCGCTTATGCCGATTCCCTTGCTGCGATCCGGGACAGCGCCCGGACGTTTGGCAGGGATCCCAAGGCGATCGTCCCCGGCCACCAGATCGTCGCCGTGATCGGCCGTACCGAAGCCGAGGCCCGCAAGCACCTCGATGCCAAGGTGATGCGGTTCTTGACCCTGTTGGCGCCGGCTGCGCTCTGGGCGGCCAACGACCTGGATCATCCGCTCGGACCCGACTTCCGTGGAATCGTCGATTTCATCCCGGCGGAGCACTCGCCGGAGGAGATCGTTGCTGCCATGGCGAAAGTGCCAACCGACGTCGTCGCCGAGAACGTGATGTGGGGCACTCCCGAGCGGATTCGGGAGAGTCTGGAGGATCACGTTGACGCCGGGCTGCGGCATATCGTCGTCAGCCCGGCCTCGGCTGCCGTCAGCCGCAGTAGTGCAGTGCGCTCTGTGCGGGCTTTGATCTCGATCCTGCGCCGGGTGCGCCGTTCCGCCAATGCCAGGCTGGGTGCAGGATGATCATCGCTCGCGACGTGGCAGTCGAGGCGGGGGGGCGTTTGCTGCTGGCCGGTGCCTCTTTTTCTGTGCACCCGGGTGACAAGGTCGGTCTGGTGGGGGCCAACGGAGCTGGTAAGACGACGCTGCTGCGGACACTTGCCGGCGAGACGGAGCCGGCCGACGGGTTGATCAGGCGCAGTGGTGTCGTCGGGTACCTGTCGCAGGAAGCGGCTCTCAGGGAATTGTCCGATGACGCAGTCAATGCACTCGAGAGGGTGCTTACGGCACGAGACATCGGCAACCTAGAGAGGCGCATGGAGAAGATTCGTTGGAAGATGGAAACAGCCCGAGAAGAGGAGCGGGATCGGCTGATCAGCCGTTTCAGCCGGCTTGAGGATGAGTTCACAGCCAGAGGCGGCTACGTTGCGAAGGCCGAAGCAAAGAAGTTCGCCGCCTCGGTTGGGATCAAGGGTGCCGAGCTCTATCAGCAAGTTGCCACGATGTCCGGGGGCCAGCGGCGCCGTGTAGAACTGGCGAGGGTGCTCTTCGCCGAAACCGACGTGTTGATCCTCGATGAGCCGACCAACCATCTCGATCTGGATGCGAAAGCATGGCTGATGGAGTTCCTCGCCGGATACCCGGGTGGGCTTCTGGTTGTGAGCCACGATCTGCCGCTACTCGACGAGGCGATCACCTCGGTGCTTGCACTCGACGGCGGCATACTCGAGCCCTACCGCGGCAACTACAGCTACTACGTCGCCGAGCGGGAGCGGAGACGGGAACAGAGAATCCGAGAGCGCAAGCACCAGGACGTCACCATCGCACGTCTCGAGGAGGGCATCCGGCGCTTCAAGGGCACGACCGAGAAGATGGCCAAGCGCGCCCGCTCCTGGGAGACCCGCGTTACCAAGCTCAAGGATCAACGGGTCGAGCTGGGTCCGTCGGCGAGACGGGTCAATGTCCGGTTTCCCCAACCTGAGTCATCGGGCCGTACCCCGCTCAAGGCGAGCGGCCTGGCCAAGGCGTTTGGACACAACGTCGTGTTCGTAGATGTCGATGTGGATATCGACCGCGGGGAGAGAATGATCATCATGGGCCTCAACGGTGCCGGCAAGACGACCCTGCTCAGGATCCTCGCCGGTGTCGAGAACTCCGATTTGGGCGGGGTGGAGCTGGGCCACAATGTCACGGTCGGTTACTACGCCCAAGAGCATGAGCAGATCCATACCGGGATTACGGTCATGGATCACATGAGAAAGGTTTCAGCCATCCCCGACCGCGATTTGCGCACCATCCTGGGTCATTTCCTGCTTGCCGACAAGGTCGATCAGGATGCGGGCACGCTGTCCGGCGGGGAAAAGACCAAGCTGGCCCTTGCTCAGCTGGTCGTTCGAGGCGACAACGTGCTGCTGCTAGACGAGCCGACGAACAACTTGGATCCGCAGGCAAAGGAAGCGCTGCTTGGGGCTCTGCACCAATACCGAGGGACATTGCTCCTGGTGAGCCACGACACCGACTTCGTGGAGTCGTTACGGCCGGATCGAATGATCCTCATGCCGGACGGAGAGACCGGCTACTTCGATGAGTCGATGATCGAGCTCGTCGCGCTTGCCTAGGGCTGCCCGGTGTCCGGCGTCAGCTCGAGCCTTCCCTCGGTCGTCTCGACGATGAGGCCGTCGGCTTCGTCCCAACGTGCTACCAGCGTCGAGCGGTGCGAACCATCGGAGAAGACCATCGTTAGGGAACCTTCGTCGATTTCCGTGCCGGCCAACGGAACCAGCGCAAAGCCCGGGCTGGGAATCGCCCAGATGACACGCACTTCGCCGTCGGCGCCTGAGATGCCGGCGCTGGCCCCAATCAGGCTTATGACCTCGCCCCGAGGTTCGGGGGCTTCCTCGTCGCCGGGTGGTGGTAGCAGGCTCTCGTCCGGCTCGTCACCGGGGTCGAGGGGATCGTCCTCGGGAGGCGGCGATGGGCCGACAGAAGTAGGGGAGACTCCCTGCCCGTCGCCTTCTGGGCTTAAGATTTCCGGCGCTGCCTCGACCGTGGTGGTTGGCTCTGCCGAGCCTTCGAGCTGCCGGAGGCAAGGCGCCCGATCGGCAGAACCACATTCCTCGGTCAGGGCAGCAACTTCTGACGCCGAAAGGGGCGGTAGGGGCCGGTCGGTGACCTGACCACCTGCCACAGCTACGGCGCCCGTTGAGACCAAAGTGGCCACGACGGCAGCTGCAACCCATCCGGCGACGAGAAGGAGTCTCTGCCGCATTGAACCCATTCTGGTTTTCGCCTCCTTTGGGACCTATCAAGAATAGATTAAGGAGTTGCTAAGGTCATCTTGAGATTTTGAACGAGCTCTCTACAGTTGGTCCCCATGGCATCGGTAGTAATCATCGAAGATGAGCAACGAATCCGTGAGCTGGTGGCTCGAGTTCTTGCCGACCGCGGCCACGATGTCGAGTCGACGGCCACGGCCATGGAAGGTCTGCAGGCCGTGGTGCGGGTCTCGCCGGAGCTGGTCATTCTCGACATGGGTTTGCCAGACCTGGACGGGGCGGAGTTGCTCAAGATGATCCGGGCGGTAAGCCAGGTACCCATCATCGTTGCCACGGCTCGCAGCGAGGACCGAGATGTGATCCGTACCCTCGACGCAGGTGCCGACGATTATCTCGTGAAGCCGTTCTCGGTCGATCAGCTCGAGGCACGGGTTCGCGCAGTGCTACGACGCACTGCAGGCGACGGTCGTCCTGGTCCGCTCACGATCGGTGATCTGGTCGTCGACGTAGCCGCCCGCGAAGCGCGGCTCGGTGGGGAAGTCCTCGACCTGAGCCCGAAGGAGTTCGACGTGCTGCGCTTTCTTGCAGAGAGACAGGGCGAGGTCGTGTCCAAACGCGAACTCTTGGCGGAGGTGTGGCGGCAGCCATACGGCGGGAGCGAGAAGACGGTCGACGTGCACATATCCTGGTTGCGCAAGAAGCTGGGTGAGTCTGCTGCGCAAAGCCGCTATCTGCAGACCGTGTTCGGCGTCGGTGTCAAGTTGGTGGCACCCGAGGAATGAGACAGCGTCTCGCCGTTCTGTCATTGGCGATCAGCACTCTCGTTGTTATCGCGTTCTTGATTCCGCTGGCTCTGCT
>JARFRN010000108.1 GCA_029287195.1 Acidimicrobiia bacterium
CTGCGCCGGGAGCGCGCCGGCTTCGGAGCCCATCGGGCACGCAACTACGGGGCTTCTGAAACCAACGCCGAGGTTCTCCTCTTCGTCGATGCGGACTGTATCGCCCACCCCGACCTCATCAGGCAGCATCTCTCCTGGCACTCCCGCGCCGGCAACGTCGTCGTAGCCGGAACTCGCACCCATCTCGATGGATCCGCAATGCAACTCGACACCATCCGCACCGGAACTGCTCTCGAGAACTTGTCCGCCACGGGCCGCGCGGTAATGCCGCAGGATTGGCGTCGCTTGTTCTACAGGAGAAACAAACAGCTGACTATGGGCGACGCCGCATTTCGAGCCGGGCTCAGCTCGAACCTATCGATGCGGCGTGGTGCTTTCGAAGCCGTAGGCGGGTTTTCGACCGTGTTCCGCGAATGGGGCGGAGAAGACACCGAGCTGACGTGGCGGCTCTGGAACGCCGGCATGTTCGTCATTCCCGACAATCGGGCACTGGTCATGCACCAGGTCCAGGATGACAACCTCGGAGCGGAAGGCCGAACACAGGCCCGGGAACGCGCCCTGGCTCTTGTGGCTGATCTCGTACCGCACCGGTTCTACCGCAAGACTCCTTCGCCGTTTCACACGACCCCCAAGGTCTCCTGGATCGCCTGCGCTGCAGACCGTGCCGAGACCGATGACCTCTGGCGCAGACTTTCGGCGGCAACATTCCCCGATACCGAGATCATCCTGTTCGGACCGGCGACGGCCTTCGAACATCTGCTGGCTGCAGCCGACAACTCATCGCGCGTCTCGCTCGTCGATATTGCGGACGGCATCGGGCAGGCCGTTGCAACGGCGCGCGGGGAGTTGGTGTGCCTGGTGGATGGTCGCAGCCGGATCGACCATCGGTTGTTGGCCCGCGCCGTGGGCCGGCTCGAACGAGACTCACGGACGGGTGTAGCCCGCTGTTCCTATCGGCTCGACGACAACACCCAATATCGACGCCTCGATGACCTGCTTCGGCTCGACCTGTCGCTCGGTCGCGATGGGTTCCCTTTCTTCGCTCTGGTCCGGCGCCGTGAACTGCTCAAGGACCCGGCGGCATTGTATGACTACACGCAAACCTGGCCTGCGATCCTCGGGAGATGCCGCACCGAGCACCTCATAAACGATCACGCCGGACTCGCCATCGGGACCGAAACGGCCCCTCGCTCGGTACGCCCCCGCGACCTCTTCGCTGCCGGCGGGCGCGAAGTCGCCAAGGCAGGACTGCGGATGGCGCGCGCCGCTCGGCGCCGGACCACTCCCCCGCCCGCACCCGCTACCGCCCCGTCCACCGACGAGCGCATCAGGATCGATTACATCGGCTTCACCGGCCGCAACAACCTCGGCGACGAAGCCGTGCTGTCGGGTGTCCGTGAGCTGCTGCCCGGTGCCGATATCGCTCGGGACCACGCCGATCCGGAAGTATTGATGGTCGGCGGGGGGACGCTCATCAACGGCAAGGGCTATTACCTCACCCGGGTGATTCGCAACGATTCACCCAACCTCGAGAAAGTGCTCTTCGGCACCGGGGTGCGTAACCCCGACTATTGGGGCACCACCGAGGACATGGGGGAATGGGCGGCATTCATCGAATCCTCCATCTACGCAGGAGTACGCGGCCCCGATTCCGTATCCAATCTCCGCACCCTCGGCTACAAGGGCGAGATGGACATCCTCGGGGATCCGGCGCTCGCTCTGATGCCGCCCCCCGGCACGGAGGAAGTCGCCGGGCGGGTTGTCGTCTGCCCGGTTCACACCGGCGGCAACCTCTGGGGCGGGAACGATGATGCGGTGTTTTCCGCCCTCCAGATGACCATCGAGCGTCTGCACCGTAGGGGCCACGAGATCGTCCTCATGTCGGCGTTCCCTGAGGACGATCGGTGGCTCATTCAGCTGATGCAAGCAGCGCACTTAGCGGACGCCGTCTACGTACCCGGTTACGAGGACTTGGGTGAAACGATGCGATGGCTCGCTTCGGCTGAACTCGTTATCGGCGAACGACTGCACGCTTCGATCCTTGCCGCAGCATGTGCGACTCCCTTCGTCGCCCTCGAGTACCGGCCCAAGGTCCGCGATTTCGCCAGGTCGATTGGGGTCGAAGATCTGGTCGTGCGGACAGATGAGCTGCAGAATCTCGACGATGCCGTAGCTGGGGCCCTACAGGGCGGCGATCGGCTGCGAACGAGGCTGACGACCTCGGTGGCAGAGATTCGGGACCATCAACACGGCGTCGCCGACAGACTCAGCGAGGATCTCGCGAAGCTGCTTCGGTAGCCGACGGCGACGGCACCACTGGTACCCTCTTCGTCCGATGAAGATCTGCATGTTCGTCAAGAACTCTTTCGAATACGACGCCCGCGTCACCAAGGAGGCCAAGACTCTCATTGCGGCCGGCCACGATGTGACCGTGGTCGCCATCCACGTGCCCAAGAAGACCGCCCAGCAGGAAGTCACGCCCGATGGCATCAACGTGATCAGAGTCAGCAGACTCAGTTTCGGTCTGGGGACGATGAACAAGATCGCAGCTCGCTACGCAGGATCCATTGAGACCCGCCATGCCCGCCTCACCGGTGAGCAAGTAGATGCAAACCGCGCCCGGGAACTCGCCCAATGGCTCCCGGCGTCGACCGCCACTCCCGGGGATGAAGTTGCGGTCGTCGTCGATGAGACAGCGGCATCAACCGGCAGCTCCGGCCTGCAGCGACTGTGGGGCAGGATGACCACCCCGGTCCTCCGCAGCTTTGCGAAGCTCGCACGGTTTGGGTTCAAATCGGTTCGCTTCCTGGTCGGCAAACAGGGCCGGGCACTCAAGACACTGGCCATAAATCGCCGCATGATCGGCATCGGGCTCGCCGAGAAAGCAGACGCCTACCACTCGCATGACTTGAACACGCTCTATGTGGGGGCCATGTGCAAGAAACGGACTGGGGCCAAGCTGGTTTACGACTCGCACGAGCTGCAGACCGAACGCAACCGGATGACCAAGTGGTGGCGCCGTTGGGCCGCGTGGAACGAGAAGCGGTGGCTGCCGTACGCCGATGCCATGATCGTCGCCTCGCCGCCGTGGATCGACATCAACCGCAAGAAATACGGGCAGGTGCCCGACATCTCAGTTGCCGTGATCAACACGCCGGAACTCGAGGACGTCGGGCAACCCGCCGACCTTCGTGGCGAGCTCGGGATACCGGCGGACGCACCCATACTGCTCTATCAGGGATCGATTCAGGAGAACCGGGGGATAGAGCCGGCCATCGATGCCGTTACTCTTCTCGACGACGTTGTCTTGGTGATCGTCGGGTATGGGTACTACCGCCCTGCTTTGGAGGCGGACGTCCGCAAACGTGGACTTTCCGACCGCGTCAAGTTCTTCGGCCCGATCCCCAACAACGTGTTGTTGCGGTGGACTGCAGCTGCAGACATCGGGCTGTGCAATATCGTCAACTCGTCGCTGAGCTACTACACGACGCTGCCCAACAAGCTGTTCGAGTACATCATCGCCGGGATTGCCGTGATCGGCTCCGATTCTCCGGGGATCGGCCGTATCGTCACCGAGGAGGGGGTCGGTGAGGTGGCAGATCCGATCGATCCCGAGGAAATCGCCCGGGCAACCCGGACCATCCTCAGGGATATCGAAAGGTACCGGACCGCCACCAAAGCCGCCGCCCTCAAATACAACTGGGGTATCGAGGAACAGAAACTGCTGGACGTATACCGGCAACTCCTCGCTTCATGACCTGACAACGCTCTGGGATGGTCGAGCACTGTCGACCCGGCGGCCGATCGAGTGATGGGACCCCACACAAGGTGGCCGTCGCTTCCTAAGGACGCCGATCGGTTCTCATTGTGTCGCGCCGGCAAGGACCGGGATCAGAGCAGCCACAGACCGCGGGCCGGTTCCCGTCCAACTACCGAGACCACCGTCCAACAGGGAGACGGGCTCCGACCCGATCGACCCGGTCCAACTCCCCGACTCCCCAACCAGCGACACCGAATCCGACCCGGCCGTTCCGAGCCATTGACCCCCGCCATTGTCTGACAGTTCGATCGATACATTCGATTCGACGGAGTCGTCTTGCGCCGACAAGTCGAGCGCTCGCACGAAGAAGGACGCCATCTCTTCCCGGCTCAGCGAACGGGCCGGGCAGTAGTTGGTGTTGTCGGGGGGGTTGCAGCCCAGCGTGATCCCATGATTGGCCAGCTTGTTGATCGACGCTTCGAAGCTATTGCCTTCGTCGTCGACGAAGAAGTCGGTTTCGTCGGGATTGTCGTATCCGTAGGCGCGCACGAAGAACTCGGCGAACTCGTCTCGCAGGAGCGGCGCATCAGCGCAGAAGCTCCCCTCATCACAGCCAAACGCCACACCGACTGCGGCGAGCGCGTTGATATCACCTTCGAAGATGCTCCCCCCATCGTCCCCGAAGAAATCCTCCTGGACATCCGGAAGTTCCAGATTTCGGCGCAGGAATGCAGCCATCTGGCCGCGACTGATCTCCTGACGCGGACAGAAGCGGTCGTTCAGCGGAGGGTTGCACCCCGCGGTGATACCGGCTTCGTAGATCCTGTCGATGTTGGCTTGGTGAACCGAGGTTTCATCGTCTCGGAAGTAGCCCGCATAGCTGTTGTCGAGCGGTGCATCGAGAACGATTGCGGCATCGACATGCGGTGTCGGATTGACGACTGTCCCTGCGGGATCGTGCAATTCGAAATGTAGGTGCGACCCCGACCACTCAGCGTTGCCGCTGTCACCGACCCAGCCGATCAGCTGACCCGCAGTCACATGAACCCCTGCATCAATGCCTTCGACGAAACCGTATCCCTGGCCGTCGTCGGTGCCGGGGGTGTCGTTGTTGAGGTGGATGTACCACGACTCCCACCCATCATCGTGATGTAACGCCATCGCACAACAGTTGACACCGATTTCGTTGTGGATCCAACCGACGGTGCCGTCGGCGACGGCAACGACGGGCGTCATCTTCTCAGCCATGATGTCGACACCGTGATGCACCCGCCCTCCCGAGCGCGGCGCACCAAAAGTGTCGCTGTAGTGGTTCTCTCCCACCACGGGGAAGTACATACCGGATCCATAGATGTCGGCTGCAGCTTCCGGTGCGGACCGAGGCGTGGCGAGCGCGCTCACCACGAGCAAAAAGGCGAGCATGGCTCGCAACGTGCCGTTCATTTGCCTTCTCTCACTCGCTTCTCTGACCGCTACGCCACAGAAGCGTCGGCGACTCTCGAGTGATGGCTGCCGGCCATCACCCCGGAGCGGACAAACCCCTTGGTCCGCCCCGAATCGCCTCTATCGGCAAACTCCTCCCCGAACTTGAACACTCTCAGTGCTCATTTAGAAACCTACGTCAACAAACCTGGGTACGATCTCGAGCCATACTCTCCCCGGCGGTACGGTGAACTGCGCACCCGAATCGTCCAGGAACACCCACCCGTCGGACTGTGCGCCCCGCAGCCACTGCCCGGTGCGAACTTCCCCACCGTGGAAGACCAACACGTCGCCAAAACCGATCACATCGAACGTCGGCACATCTGATCCTGCGG
>JARFRN010000219.1 GCA_029287195.1 Acidimicrobiia bacterium
CAGGGCCTGTATGTCCTTTGGGAGGCACGAACCGCCAAAGCCCGGGCCTGCGGCAAGGAATTTCTCCGAGATGCGGTCATCCAGGCTCATGCCCTTCGCCACTTCGTTGACATCGGCTCCGACCCTTTCGCAGAGGTCGGCCATTTCGTTGATGAACGCGAGTTTCGTGGCGAGGAACGAATTGGCTGCGTACTTTATTAGCTCTGAAGTCTCGACGGCGGTGAACAGAACCGGGGCGCCCTCGTGGAGAATCGGCTGATAGACATGGCGCATGATCTGTTCTCCGCGATAGGAGCGTGTGCCGATCACCAACCGGTCCGGGTGCATGAAATCCGCCACCGCTGCACCCTGTCTGAGGAACTCCGGGTTGGAACCTATCTCGAATGCCAGGTCGGTTCGCTCTTCCCTGATCCGCGCCTCCACCGCCGCCGACGTCCCAACCGGAACGGTCGACTTCACTACGACCATCACACCTTCGGCAAGCGCCGGCGCCATTTCTTCGGTCACTCCGAATACCTGGCTCAAGTCGGCCGCGCCGTCGTCGCCCGCCGGTGTCCCGACGGCGATGAACACAACTTCGCGGTCGGCGACTGCTTCCACCAGCGATGTTGTGAACCGGAGCCGGCCGGATTCGAGGCCACGACCAACCAGGCCGCGTAGCCCCGGTTCGAAGATCGAGACGGTTCCCTGACTGAGCAACTCGACCTTGACCGCATCGACGTCCACACACACCACGTCGTGACCAATCTCGGCAAGGCATGCACCGGACACCAGTCCGACATAACCCGTTCCTACAACGGCGAGTCTCATGGGGCCTCCTCGACGGGTTACGGGCGAAGGCGCCATTGTAGACGTCCCGTCCCAGTGTCCATCGATACGTATACTCCCGGCGTGTTTCTGACGAGCGGTAGTCGGGTCTTTGTAGTCATCCTCAACTACCGGCATGCCCTCGATACCGTTCGCTGTATCGCCTCGCTCCGCCGTAGCCGCGACCTGAACCTGCACCCGATAGTCGTCGATAACGGTTCCGGTACAGGCGAAATCGAGCGGCTGAGAACTCACCTAGGCCCGGCTCTCGCCATTTTGGAACTGCCGGATAACCTTGGCTACGCCGCCGGCAACAACCACGGCATTCGATACGCTCTGGAACGTGACGCCGATCTCGTGTGGATCCTGAACCCAGACACCGAGGTCGAGCCGAAGACGCTGCAACTTCTCCAGGCCACGATGCGGTCCCACGCCGACGCCGGGTTCGTCGGCAGCGTCAACCTGGTTGCGGGTTCCGAACCGGCTCGGGTTCAGTTCGCCGGAGGAAGAATCGACCGGGAAACCGGGGCAACCGAGAGCCTTGGGATCGGCACGCTCGCCGACAATCTGCGGCCAAATGATCCGTATGAGGTCGATTACGTTGCCGGCACCAGCATCCTCATCAGACGTCGTGTATTCAATGACGTCGGGCTACTCCCGGAGCACTATTTTCTCTACTTCGAGGAGACCGACCTGCAAGTGAGGGCTCATCAACACGGATGGCGGAGCTACGTGAGCCCGCTCGCCCGCGTATGGCACCACCAGCGATCTGCGGGTAGGACGCCCGAGCCCTACTACGTCTATTACTACATCCGTGGTCGGCTCCTATTCGGCAAAGCCAACACCGATCTCACCGACGGCCAACTGGAGGAAGGCCTGGCCCCGTTCATCGAGGGCTGGCGCACTCGGGTCGAGGAGCGCGCACCCGGGTGGCTCAACACCTACGAGCGGCTGGTGCGGTTTGGTCTCGAGGACGGGCGGGCGGGACGAAGGGGCCGACGTGAAGACATCCACGATCTGTCGCCGGCGGCGAGCTGACCATGCCCGAATACTCAGACAACGCGACCCGAATCCAGGCGCTCGAACAGCAGCTGGCCGACGCGGAAGCTGCCCTGGAGAGGGAGCGACAGCAAGCGGAGACTGAGCGACGCGGCCGAGAACGCGCCCTACGACAGGCAGATGCACTGCGCAAAGCCGAGAAGCAGCGCAAACCCGACAGATCGGCTCGCGAGTTGGCGAGGCTGCAGCGAGATCTCGACAAGGTCTATGCATCGAACACTTGGAAGGCCGGCCGCGTGGTGTGGTCGTTGGGCACCGCACCCCGTCGTCTCGTCAAATCGCTGCGCCAGCGCTCGTCGGAGCAGCCACCGGCGCAATTGACCGCGGAGGTAGCGATCCCAGAGGTGCGGTCGCCCCGTCCGGCAACACGCGATGTCGATTACGTCCTCGTCGAAGACACGGTGATGCGAAAGCGCTACCAGGATGCACTCAACCGCCGGTCGTTCTCGGATCCTGGCTCGCGCAAGAACCTCGTCGTGACGGTGTACACGAATGACCTCGACGGGGGTCGCGGTGATGTATATGTTGCGATCGGTCTTGGCCGCTACCTGGAGCGGCTTGGGTACGAAGTCATCTACCTGCCGCAGGAACGGTGGTACGACCTGCCGAAGGGCACCGCCATCTACATGGCGATGATGGACTGGGTGGAACCGACCCGCGTCCCGGCAAACATCGCCAAGATCGCCTGGATCCGCAACCGCACCGAGGCCTGGGCGCAAACCTCCCGGCTTGCCGTCTATGACATGGTCTTCTGTTCGTCGGAGCTGACGGAGAGGCTAATCCGGCGGGTGTATCCAGGTCGTACCGCAGTGCTGCCGCTGGCAGTCGACGCCGAATTATTCAGACCGCAAGGGAGGGATGAGGATCGCGGCGGGGTTGTAGCTACCCAGAACAACTGGGGAACCGAACGAGTCGCGCACGCGTACCTCCGATCGCTCGAAGTCGACTTCCCGCTTGCGCTGCATGGCCAAGACCGGGGGATAGCACCCGAGCTACAACCTCACGTTTGCGGCCCGGTTTCCTTTTTCTCGCTGCCGTCGCTGTACAGCCAGGCTGCAATCGTGGCGGACGACCTGCTCATTCAGAATGCCCCCTTCGGCAACACAAACTCGCGAATTTTCGAGGCGCTGGCGTGTGGCGCCGTGGTTGTCACCAATCAAGCCACGGGCCTCGATGACGTTGGATTGGGACTCGTTCCGGTTTACCGATCCGCTGCAGACCTGGGACGGCTGATTGGAGTGGGACTCGCCACTCCGGATCTGCACGCCGACGTGAAGCTGCTTCAGCAGACGGTCCTCGAACGACACACGTACGAAATTCGGGCTGCAGAACTCGCCGAGCACCTCGATCACCTGGGATCGAAGATTGCGGTCAGCGGGCGCACCGAGCCCGGGATCATCGGTTTCTATCCTGACTATCGCAACAATCCCTATCAAGAGATGATGTGGTCCCGGCTACGCAATGACGGAGCCGTCCCGGTTGCGATTCAGGACGACCTCGATCCCGGCCCGCTACTTGCGGCCGTCTCAGGGGAGAAGGTTTTCCATCTCAACTGGACCGCTCCCATCTTGGGGCCCGCCCAGACCGAGGCAGCTCGCTTGGCCCGGCAACGGCGATTCTTGGCGATGCTCGATGCATTGCGCGATGGCGGCGTGCCGACGGTGTGGACCGTCCACAACATCATGCCGCACGAGTGTGCCGACCCGGAGGCGGAACGACATCTGCGTCAGCAGATCGCTGATCGGGTCGACTTGGTTCACGTTATGTGCGAGCGAACTGTTGATGATGCAGCCCCGCACTACGTGCTGCCGACCAACAAGGTACGAGTGCTACCTCACCCCAGCTACATCGACGTTTACCCCAACCTCATCGACTCGGCGACTGCTCGCTACGAACTCGACATCGATCCCGACGAGCTCGTGTTTCTGTTCCTCGGCCAGATACGGCACTACAAAGGCGTCGACCTGCTTCTTGACGCATTTGACCGTATCCACCGCGGTCGGCCCCGCTCCCGGCTAGTCGTCGCAGGAGAGCCTGGGCGGTTCCCGGGGAGGCCGGAGATAGAACAACGGGCTCGATCCCACCCAGGGTTGATCTCGCACCTGTATGCCATTGCCGACGACGACATCCAGCTGTTCATGAATGCTGCCGACGTAGTTGTGCTGCCATACCTGTCTCTTATACA
>JARFRN010000269.1 GCA_029287195.1 Acidimicrobiia bacterium
TCACCCACCACATCGTGGTCAAGACCGGACTCTTCCTGGTCGGTGGTTTGGTGGAGGCCGAGCACGGCACCGGAGCTCTCGATCGCATCGGTGGGGTATTGCACAGGCGGCCGGTACTCGCACTGATGTTCCTCCCATTGGCTTTGAGCTTGGCGGGCATACCTCCCTTCAGCGGTTTTGTTGCCAAGCTGGCGCTGCTGCAGGAGGGAATTGCGCTCGATCGCGGCGTGATTGTCGCAGTGAGCTTGGCCGTGAGCCTCTTGACCCTGTTTTCGATGACAAAGATATGGGGTGGTGTCTTCTGGGGCAAACCAACCTCGGCTGGTGAACGGGCTGCCCCGGCTATGACCCTGGCCACCGGCGCCGTTGTGGTTCTCAGCCTGGCCGTCGCCGTCTTTGCCGGACCGCTCTCGGATCTAGCTGCGAGAGCCGCCGCCGACCTGATTGATCCATCGATCTACGCCGAGCTAGTGCTGGGAGGCAGTTGATGGACACCGTCATCACGATGGCGCAACTAGGCCTGGCCGCAGCCGCAGTTGCGGCGTTTGTTCGCGCGGCGCGAGGTCCGACCTTGGCGGATCGGATCGTGGCGCTCGATCTCATACTCCTGCTACTGGCCGGAGCCGTTGCCGCGCACGGAGCCCGCGCAGGAACCGAGCTGTTCGTGCCGGCACTCATTGTCGTGGCACTGGTAGCGTTCGCCGGCACCATTGTTGTCGCACGCTTCATCGAATGGAGAGACGGGCGATGACTCCTCTCGAGCTCGTCGGAGCCCTCTTCATCATCGCCGGAACCCTGCTGTCGGTGCTGGCGGCGTGGGGAGTTCTCGACTTCCCTTCCGCCCTGGCGCGAATGCATGCAGCCACCAAATCGGCGTCGCTTGGCCTCAGCCTGATCGTCTTCGGTGCAGCAATCGATGAAGGATCGTGGGGCTTGCTCGGGATGGCTGCCCTGGTGGCGACCTTCCTATTTCTTACGGCGCCGATTTCGGGGCACATGGTCGGACGGGCAACCTACCTCGCGGGTCGTGTCGACAACCTCGTGCACGATGACCTCGCCGGGGCGCCTCACACACCGCTTGCCGTTGGCAACGGCGTACGCAGTGGCTTTTCTGCGGCACGGCTGATCTCGGTAACAGTGATCTGGATGCTGCTGTGGCGCGAAGTCTCACCGGGAACCCTGCTGGGCGGTGCCGCTGCCGCCGCTGTGATCGAGGGTATTCGCAAAGCGCCCGTGGGCCAAGACTCGATCCGCCTCCGCGGCTTGCTGGTGTTTGCAGCGAGATACATACAGATGGTCTTCGTTTCCAACGCAAGAGTCGCTTGGGAGGTGATCACACCCAGCAATGAGCAGATCAGGGAGGCAATCGTTGCGGTGCCGCTGGCGAGTTCGACACCGGCGGTCGGCCTGCTGGTGGCCAATGCGATCAGCTTCACACCCGGCTCATTGACCATCGAGATGACGGGCGATCCGCTTGTGCTGTATGTGCACGTTCTGCACTTCGAGTCTGTCGAGCAGGTCGAGCGAGACGTTCGCAAGCTAGAGGCCTACGCCGGTGAAGTGTTCCAACGGGCCGACACGGTCGGATCGCCCTAGAGGCTACGCGACCTTCTCGGCGTTGGCGGAGGCAGGCACCGGGTGCATCTCCAGCGTCACCGCGGGCCCTTCGGCACGGTCTATTAGTCGTGAGAGAATGGGGCCGGCGAGGACCGTTATCAGTACGTAGGTACCGGCGAGCGCGCTCAGGTCTGGTTCGATGGCAGCGCCGAGGCTGGCGATCACAATTGAGAACTCACCTCGCGCCATCAGAACCGTGCCTGCTCGCATACGGCCTCGGCGTCCGATTCCCGCCCGGCTCGCGGACCACCATGCCGAGCCAAACTTGGTCGCCATGGTGACGATGGCCAATGCGACTCCCGCGCCCAACGCATCGCCAACCGACGAGATGTCGATTTGAATCCCAAAGAAGAGAAAGAAGATCGATGCAAACAGGTCACGCAGCGGGTCGACTGCGGCCCGCGCCCGTTCGGCAATCTGTCCGGTAATCGCGGTGCCGAGGAGAAACGCCCCCACGGCTGCCGACACCTGGGCAAGCTCGGCAAGGCCGGCCACGAGAAGCGTGGCTCCAAGGATCGTCAGCAGAAAGCCCTCCACAGACGGGGTGGCCACCATCTTGCTCACCGTCTCCGACTTGCGAACTGCGATCACCAGCGCAACCACAACGACGGCGAGGGCAAGCAAGACGAGCAGGAGACCTTCGAGGAAAGCGCCGCCTGCAATGAGAGCGGCAACAATCGGCAGATACACCGCCATGCCGAGGTCTTCGAGAACGATGATCGACAGCACGGTTGGCGTTTCCCGAAATCCAAGCCTACCGAGATCGGCGAGTGTCTTGGCGACCACCCCCGAGGAGGAAACCCACGTGACGCCCCCCAGCAGGAGTGACGCAAGCAACGACCACCCAAGGATCAGACCCACCGCAAAGCCGGGAGCGAAATTTGCCAGGAAGTCAACAAGGCCGTCGAGAAAGCCTCGCCTGAGATTGCTCATCAACTCCACGGGGGAATACTCCAGACCCAGTGTCAGCAGAAGGAGAATCACGCCGATGAGACTGCCGGTCTCTACGAAGGCAGGCTCTGGATCTACTGGTAGCCAGCCGCTACCGATAGCGATTCCGACGATGAGATAGAGAGGTATTGGACTGATCCCGAAGCGTGAGGCGAGGCGGGCAGCACCTGCCATTACCAGAACGGCGATCCCGAGCTCTACGAGCACGATCGCGGCGTCGGACGAGACCGCAGCGAGAACCATCGTTACGGACCCGATTCCAGAACTGCGCCCGCACGATCCACATCTGCGGCCCTGCCGGCCACGATCAGTACGTCGCCGGCCACGATCGTGCCAACGGTGGCGGGGGCCACCACTGCGTCTGCGCGAACAACGGCCAGACAAGTCAGCTTGGGGCCAATATCCGCAACGTCTCTAGCCTCGATCCACCAGTCCGAGCCAACCTCGACCCAGCTAACGACGACGCCGCCGATCAAAAGACGATCGGCAACCGAACCGAGGGGTGCCATTCCGAGAAGATCTGCCATCACCTGGGCCTCGGCCGCGTCCAGTTTCATCACATCGGCGCAGCGGTCGGGGTCGTCCTTGGCATATACGAGCAGATCCTTTTCCCCAGAGTTGTGTGCCAGCACCCCGACCTGAAGACCTGCGCTTGTGGAGAACACACTGCGGACCCCGACTCCGGGAAGCTCAATGTGCTCGACTGTCGATGCCATCACGGTCCTTTCTCGTCAAATCCGTCGAACCAACTCGCCTCTCGTCCCAAGATCAAACGCAATCTAGTGAGAGCCGTGCGACGCCAATCCTATGCGGTCATCCGCGGAGACTCGGCGCACCGAATAACGTACGCTCATTGTTACACGAAACATAAAGCGTATAATGCGAGCGTAACACGAGGAAGGTACGTATGAAGAGCTTCAAGAACATTCTTGTCGTGGCGGGAGCAAACGCGGCGCAGAAGCAGGCGCTGCTCAGGCCTGCAGTCGAACTGGCGGCCCCTGCTGGCGGGGTTGTGACCCTGCTCGAGCTCGATACTCGGTCGGGAAGCTCGAGGTCGAGCCGCCGAATCACCGATGGCGGTTTGCCGTACGGTCCCCTGCATCGACTGTACGACCCGGGACCGGATCTGCGCCGACTCGGAGTCCCGGTGCATCACGAAATCGCAGTCGGCGTGCCTCACCTCGAGATCCGGGAACGAATTGCGGTTTACGGGCATGATCTCGTAATGATGCACGGTGATTCCGATCTGGGACGGCCCGGCATCTCCGGCCGATCGACCGTGACCCGGGTACTGCGCGGTTCCTCCGTTCCTGTCTGGATCCATCCCCATCAGGGACGCACCAAGGGGCCGATCGCTGTCGCCGTCGGTCCGCGGGATACCGATGATCCCGACGACCACTTGAGCGGCAAACTCGTTGCCATCGGAGCCTCGCTGGCTCGCAGCCAACAGCGGGATCTGCACGTCATCCATGCTTGGCGCCTCGACGGCGAAACCCTGATGCGCAGCCGTCGGCTCAACTACGAGATTGCCGACGTCGGGCGGATGGGACACAAAGCCAAGTCCGAAGCCACGGCGCGGGTCGAAGAGCTACTGGCCGATGCCCACGTCATGGGCATCGATACCAGGGTTCACGTCGAGAAGGGGCATGTCGGCGACGTCGTCGATTCGTTGTCTGACTCTATCGAACCGGCGGTACTCATTATGGGAACGATCGCTCGACAAGGGATCCAAGGCCTGCTCGTCGGCAACACCGTCGAGCGAGTCGCCCGTCGCACCCAAAGCCCCGTCTTGGCAGTCAAACCCGACGGGTTCGTCTCCCCGTGGATGTCGGTAGAGGATTGGACGCCCCAAGCGCTCCCCTACTAACCGGCCGTCCTCGTGGGGACGGGCGAGCAGTGACGCCCGGCTCTGCTTTGGCAGTATGGACGGAGCATGTCCCTACTCGCCGGCAGCGCGTTCGTCGGCCCGGCTCGGCAAACCCCGAGCTAGCAACGTCGCGTAGGCGCGGGCGCCGGTTTCGGTAAACACCTCATGAGCAGCATCACCGGCCTGCCGCGCCTGAGCAACCTCGCGGCCCACCAGAACTGCATACTGAGCCTGAAGCCGCGCCCG
Organism: Acidimicrobiia bacterium; assembly: GCA_029287195.1. Taxonomy (GTDB): domain Bacteria; phylum Actinomycetota; class Acidimicrobiia; order Spongiisociales; family UBA5794; genus JAAETI01. The sequence goes on from JARFRN010000269.1 coordinate 4,682, forward strand.
CTCGAGCCGCAACAAACCCAGATCGATAGCTTTCCCGAATGTGCCGACCGCCTCGTCGGTGCGACCATCGAGCGCTGCCAGCGCCGCCTTGGTTGCCATTTCGAGAATCGTGATGACGCGTCCGCGCGCTTTGCATTGGCGAATCCCGGCGGCCACTCGCTCCAGCTTGTCTCTGTGTCGGAGCATTGCCGCGGCGTAGAACGCAATCACGAGATGATCGGGCAATAGAGCGCTGTGAACATGCCCGAGTGCTTGTTCAAAGGCATCCTCGAATTCACCTGCCAGCCACAACAGCTCGGCCCTCTGAATCGGCGACGATATTTCTGACTGCGGGTTGTCCGGATCAATCGGTTCTCGCGCCATACCCAACGCCGCAGCCGCTGCAGCCTCGTCACCCTGTACCGCCGCCGCGCTGAGATCAGTCAGCTTGTACCAGGCCTGCGAGCTTTCCGGCAACTCGACCCTCTCCCGAACATCGTCACGGATCTGTTGAGCCTCGGCGAATTGGCCGTCCCGCTCGAGATAGGCGGCCACCGCCCATGAGAACGAGCCAATGAATCGAACATCTCCCAGCCGATTGGCCATATCCATGCCGCGGCGACAAGCCTCGAGCGCAGCTTGATGGTCGTCAAACGCCAGCAGGTGGCCGAGATTGTTGACGGCGCGCATCTCGGCCAGCGGCAAGTCGCGAGAACGTGCGATCCCCGCCGCCCCCTGGAGAAGGGCAATAGCCTCGTGAAACCTGCCCAGATTCCCCAGGGCAGTACCACGGGTGATCAACGTGTCCACGACCGTATCGTCCAATCCCAGCTGCTCGGCACGAGCAATCGCCTTGTCACTTGCCTCAGCCGCGTCGGCGTCTCGCAAAGCCATCAGATAAGCGCGCGCCAGTTCTGCGGCTACTTGCACCGTGGAAGTAGCAACCAGGTCGGGATCGGCTGCAACGATCGGTTCGAGCACTCTTATGGCTTCGGGAGCCTTGAAGCCGTGACACAGCACATTGCCCACCAGCCACGCCGCCTCGGCAACGGACTCTGCGGATCCGTTCTCCTGGTGCCACCCGAGGGCGCGGCGGGCGTAGTCGATCGCCATCTCGTGTTGGGCGAGAGCACCGGCAGATCGCGCGGCACGCTGCCACAGCGTTGCCTGCTCGGCCGGATCGGCCACCATCGAGAGGGCGTGCTCGATCATAGACAGGGCCTGCTCGTGCGAGTGAAGACCTGCGGCGCGAGCTGCAGCGTCGGACAATGCCGTAGCAGCCTCCGCAGCAAGCGGGCCGGAGGCTGCTGCCTGATCGCTGCTGCGGTGCGCATCCATGTAATGGCTGGCGATAGCACCTGCCAGCTCGATATCACCGAGGCCATCGAGGTATTCAGCCGCGCGGATGTGCCTGATTCGTCGCTCGTCTCTCGTGAGCCGCTGATAAGCGACTTCGCGAATCATGCTTTGCACAAAGCGATAGCTGCCGCGCTGAGGCGATCGCGGGTCGCTCTCGATCTCCAGCACTTCCCTACGAACCAGGGGCTCGAGCAGATCCTCGACCTGAGGAAGTGACCTGCCGACCATGGTGGCCAGACCTTCGCTCGTGAATGCCGTTCCGAATACGGCAGCATCCTGCAACAGCGAACGGGTGTCGGCAGGAAGACGGTCGAGCCTGGCTTCGATGACCGCTCTGACGGTGTCGGGAACACCGACCTTCGAAAGGTCCTGCGTCGAGACACAGCAAGCAGCACCGGCCCTGAGCACCCCTTCGGCCAGCAACATCCGTACCAGCTCGACCGCATACAGTGGTATCCCGTTGGCTTGTCGGTTGATGGATGTCACGACCTCGGGAGCGATATTCTCGACCATCCCGGCAAGTAAATCGTTCATCTCCGCGTCGGTTAGCGGCCCCAGATGCACCGATGCGAAATTACGACGCCCGGAACCCCATCCGGGGACTCGGTCCAGTAGATCCGGCCGAGCCAGGGTCAGCACGAGGATGGGGTGTCGCGGCGACCGCTCCACCAACTCTCGCACGAACTCGACCATTCCGGTGTCCGCCCAATGGAAGTCTTCGAACACGAGCACCGTCGTGCCGCGTGTTGCGATCGCTTGGAAGAAGCCGCGCACCGCGGCGAAGAACTCGCCGACCTCACCCGTTGCCTCCGAGGTGAGCCCGAGCAGTGCCGCCAGCCGAGGTTCGATCCAAGCCTGGTCCTCGGGGGACTCGATGAACTCAATCACTGCAGTACGCAATCGGGTCCGACTGCGGATTGGGTCGTCACTTTCTTGAATCCCGGCCCGTTGCCGGATCATCTCGCTCAGTGCCCAGAAGACCGGGCGTTGCTCATATGCCGGCGAGCGCCCATCGTGCCAGTAGACGTCGGCGGTCGTGGCGCTCACGTATCTGCGGAACTCCCAAGCCAACCGAGTCTTGCCGATACCAGGCTCGCCGACGACGGATATCAGCCGGGCGCTCCCGACCCGCTCAGTGGCATGGAGGAGATCCTTGAGCAGGCGCAGCTCTTCGAGCCGGCCCACGAACGGCGGTTCCCATCCACTCTGGCCCGGCTCATACCGTTTGCCTCGAATGCGGAGTGCACGCCACACGCCTTCCTCTGCGGATTTGCCTTTCAACGGGTGAGAACCCTGGTATTCGAAGTCAACCGAATCGTGCAGAAGCCGCTGTGTCGGTTCGCCCACCACCACCGTCCCGGGAGCGGCAACGGTCTGCAGGCGCGACGCCGTGTTGACGAGGTCGCCGACTACCAACCCCAGTTCGGGTACTGCCGGCCCCACAGATGCTTCTCCCGTCAGAATCCCAACCCGTAGCTTCAGCTCAGCATGCTTCAGCTCTTCACCGAGACGGGTGACCATGTCGGCCAGTTCGAGTCCTGCGCGCACCGCCCGTTCGGCATCGTCTTCATGGGCAATTGTCGCTCCCCAGACCGCCATTACGGCGTCGCCAATGAATTTCTGGATCGAACCACCGAAGCGCTCAACGATCTCGCGGCTTCTGTCGTAGTAGAGCGTGAGCGTCTTGCGGACCACCTCGTGGTCGAGCGATTCCGAGAATTGGGTGAAACCGACGAGGTCCGCGAATAGCACGGAGACAAATCGGCGTTCGTGTGGTTCGTGCTCGAGCAAGGTCTCCGACTGGACCGACGGCTCCACACCACGAGCGGTATTGAGCGCAGCTCCGCAGCTCCCGCAATAGCGGTCGGCCGGATCATTGGCGGCCCCGCATGCGGCGCACACGGTCTCGAGCGCGGTGCCACATTGACGACAGAAGCGTCGCCCCGGCCTGTTTTCGCTCCCGCACTCTCTGCAGATGGTTGAGTGAGACTCCATGCTTACTCCTCCAGGCTAACCGGGGGTGACCGGGCTCCGTCGGCGGCGTATCATGATCCTGTCATGACGGCACTGAATCCGATCACTCGCTTGCCCTCGTTGCGACCGGTTTCCATCTTCCGTGGCTTGTCCAAACAGGCGCTGTTCTCGATTGCGAGAAAGGCGACCGAGGTCACCTACCCGGCCGGCACGACGGTCGTGCGCGAGGGCGAGCCCGGCGATTCAATGGGCGTGATCGTCGCCGGTGCAGTCGACGTGTGCAAGGGAGAGCACATCGTCGCTACGCTTGCTGCCGGCGACTACTTCGGGGAACTCGCTCTGATTGATGGCGAGCCCAGGACCGCCACCGTGGTGGCAACGGAGGACTTGACGTTGCTCACGGTGAAGTCAGAGGATTTCGACGTGCTGCTCACCGACCCCTATTTCTCTCGAGCTGTGATGCGAAATCTGGCACAGCGATTCCGTGAGGTCCAGGACGCCGGACTCGCCGCCAAGATCTAGCGAGATCGTCGTCCGAGTCATACTCCGAGTAGCTACCCGCCGCTTCCACGACGCCGCCCGTGGGACCCCGCAGTGACGTGAATGCGACTTTGCGGCGAGGTTCGCCTGCGACTTGGCGCTTGCCCGGCCCTATCGTCCCGCGGACAACTCGGCGATCTGCTTGTTCAGAAACCGGCGCTCGGGTTCGGTTGGGGCCAGTGCGCCGGCGCGTTCGAAGGCGCTTTGCGCCTCGTCGAACCGGCCCAGTCTGCGCAACATCTCGCCGCGGGCCGCATGCACCAGGTGGTATTCCTCGAGCCGGGATGTGACTGCATCAATGTCGGCAAGGGCGGCGGTGGGTCCATCGACTTCGCCGACGGCGATGGCACGGTTCAGCTCAACTACTGCGGTAGGCAGCAATTCGAGCAGATGGTCGTAGAGGGACACAATTTGCGGCCAATCGGTATCAGCTGACGACGCAGCGTCAGAGTGCACCGCCTGAATGGCAGCCTGCAATTGGTAGGGACCGGGTTGGCCACGCCGGACGCAGGCGCGCACGATGGCCCGGCCCTCTTGGATCAGCGCTCGATCCCAGAGACTGCGGTCCTGATCACGGAGCAGGACGATTTCGTCGCCAATGCGGCGGGCCGGAACCCGGGCCTCATTGAGCAACATCAGCGCAAGCAATCCCGCCGCTTCGGGCTCGTCGGGCATCAGGGCAACCAAGGCGCGTGTCAGCCGGAGCGATTCGGCCCGCAGCGACGAACGTTCCGGGTCATCGAGGCCCGTGTTGTAAATGAGGTACATCACTGCCAGCACTGAACGCAATCGCACCGGGAGGTCCGCATCCGCAGGAATCCGATACGGGATGTTGGCCGCCCTAATCTTGTACTTGGCCCTGACCAGTCTTTTCGCCATTGCCGGCTCGCTCACCAAGAACGAGCGGGCGATTTCGTCAACACTCAAGCCCCCCAAGAGGCGCAGCGTCAGTGCGATCTGATGCTCGGTGCGCAGCGCAGGATGGCAACAAGTGAAGATGAGCCGCAGCTGGTCGTCCTGCACCAGTCCCTGATCGATCCGGCCCTCCTGCTCCTGGAGGGTGTATGAGACATCCTGGAGAAGCTCGCGACCCCGGGCGTCCCGCCGCAACCGATCGATCGCGCGACGGCGGGCCGTGGTGACGATCCAGCCGGCCGGGTTGGGTGGAATACCGTCGCCCCACCGTTCGCTTGCGATGACGAACGCGTCCTGGACCGCATCTTCAGCGAGGGTGATATCACCGAAAACACGAACCAGAGTCGCCACCACCCGGCCGTACGCCTCACGAAAGACGTTTTCGACTCCGCTCGAGTTGCGATCGCCGGCCCCCATACCCACGCGGGTCAGGCGGTTGGCATGTTGTCGGCCACCTTGCCGGTGGCCCGGAACGGCCGGACTTCGATCGGATGCTGAATGGCGGCGACGACCTTGTCGGCCCACGCCAGCGCCGCATCCAGGTCTTCGGCGTTGATGATGTAGAAGCCGGCGATGTGCTCCTTCGATTCGGCGAATGGCCCGTCCGTCATGACGACATCGTCACCACCCAATTGGACGACGGTGGCTGCGTCCGGACCATGGAGCGCGCCGCCGAATGCAAAGGCACCGGCTACCTCCATTTCGGCTTCGAGTGCGATGACCCGCTGCATGAACGCCTGCATCTCCTCGGGAGACCCCGGAGCCCTTTCAACGCCGCCTTCGACCGCCCAGGTGGACAACAGGTACTGATTCACGATTGCTCCTCTCATCGGTGCGGGCCCATCCCGCATCCACCCTACTTACGAACGGGAATCCGCCATGAGGACAGGTTTCTCGTACCGATGGTCGTTGGCCCCTATTCCGGTCGGACGGTTGAGGGTATAGATGGTGTCGTGCGGTGACGACGATCCGTCGGATGTCGGCGCGCTCTGCCACCAATCGGGGAGGCCACATGGCAGACAGTCAACTCGCTCCCGTTCTGTTCACTCGTGCGACGGGGTATCGGCTGCGTGGGCGAATCCACTTCGACAAAGCTTGCGTGGGCGAGGTCGTCCCCGGACGTGATGAGAGCTACGTCGTGTTCCGCAAGATGATCCTTGATCCCCTCCCGGGTCGATCAGAACCCGGCGCACTGTTCACCGTGAGGTTCCACTTCAACCGGTTGTCGACGGAAGCCAACAAGCGGCTCTCGTTACTGCCGGCGCCATTCATCGCCGCTCAACCCGGGTTCCGTTCCAAGAGCTGGATGCTGGGCGAAGAGACGGGTATGTTCCAGGGAGTCTACGAATGGCAAACCGTTGCCGACGCCGAGGCGTATTGGGCATCGTTTCCAATGCGGCTCATGAAACGGCGAGCAGCGCCGGCAACGCTGTGGCGCGAGATCATCGCGACCTAGGCGAGAGGACGTCCCAAATGACACGAACCTTCCGCTACGGACTGTACGGAGTCGGCCGCATCGGCCGCGTCCACGGGCAAATCGTCAAGGAGCAGGGTCATGTGATTGCTGCTGTCGGCGACGAGGTTCCTGCTGCTGCCGGCGAAGCGGTCGAAGC
>JARFRN010000281.1 GCA_029287195.1 Acidimicrobiia bacterium
GGTCTGTTCATCGGCGCCTTCCGCGGCTCGTCGGTCATCGCCGGAGAGCTGCTCACTCCACGGGAGGTGCCCCCGGGTCCCTCTTACGAAGTCGAGCTCGTGGGCGCCGGAAGGATCGTCCTTCCTCGCAACGATGTGACGGAGCGGGAGGGGATCTGGGGAGTGACCAACGGCATCGACGCATACGGGCAGATGGCCGGTGTCATCTCGCAGGATGCGGAGACGATCGAGCGCTCTTTCCGCACCCTGGAGGGTCGCTTCATAGCCGGCGAATCGGTGAGTATCGATGCCTATGCAGAGGGCCCGAATCCGATGGTGGCGTTTGGGATGGAGTTCGATGATGCGCGGGTTCCCGGGGAGCTCGGCGTGAACCCGGCGTGGTTCATTCCCGGTATCTCGGACACGTGGGCGATCATCGTCCACGGGGAGGGCTTGGATGAGCGTCGTCAGGCACTCCGCGTCCTCCCCACGTACGTAGACGCGGGCCTTCCCGTCCTGGTCATCACCTACCGCAACGACGGGGCGGCTCCGGATGACGGCGGCTTCTACAGGTGGGGCTTGAGCGAGTGGCAAGACATCGACGCTGCGGTTGCCTTCGCCGCAAATCGGGACGCGCAGGGTTTTGTGTTGCACGGCTTTGGCATGGGGGCCAACATCGTGTCGATGCATCTGCACGAGTCGGATCATGCACCCGATGTGATGGGAGCAGTGCTGGACTCGGTAGTTGTGGATCTAGGTGCGGTCGTAGATCGGATCGCCGCAGAACGCGGGATTCCGGGCATCGTCAATTCGGCCGCTAAGTCCGTGGCCCGAGTTCAGTTTGGCTTGGAATGGGCCGAGCTGAACCAGCAAGCCCGTGCAGGCCAATTCGATACGCCTCTGTTGGTCCTGCACGGCAGCAGTGATGAGCTGTCACCGATTGACTCGGTGGAGGAATTTGTCGCTGCACTCGGCGGTCCGGCTACCTATGAGCGGTTCGATGGCGCCGGCCGCGTTGAGTTGTGGAATCACGATCCCGAGAGATATAGCGCTGCGATCCTCGAGTTCCTCCTCGACGTCGGAGTGACTGCAGACTCCTAATCCAGGCAAATAACCGTCCGCACAGCGCCCCGAAACGCTTCGAGTTCGTCGAGTGCGGCGTTCACCGCGCCGGGATCGAGGGGTACACGGTTGCCAACAACGTCATCGAGCAGAAGGCGCCCCTTCGCTGCATGCTCTAGCAGCTCTCCGATCTCGGCCTTGAGGTGGTCCGACGTGCCAATGAGCTCCGATTCCCCGGTAACAAGATCGGTATACGGGCCGACTGGGAGCGCATCGGCCGTCAACCCAACAGCAACCGCCCGGCCCATTGGAGCCAGCGAATCCAGACACTGCCGCATCACATCAGCGGAACCGACCAGGTCGAGTGCAACGTCGACGCCACCACTTCGGCGCAAGATCTCTACCGGGTCGTTGGTCGCTGCAATCGGCTCTGCTCCCAAGGAAGCAGCCTTGTCGAGCTTGTCCCCGTTGAGGTCGATGGCATAGACGACAGAAGCTCCCTCCAGCAGTGCCAGCTGGATTGCCGACATGCCGAGCCCGCCTGCTCCGAATACGGCTACCCGATCTCCCGCCCCGGTTCGACCCTTGCGCAGCGCGTGTAGCGATGTCGCAGACGAGCACATCATCACGGCCGCATGTTCCAGCGACACCTCGTCCGGGACGGCGACGATATTGCGGGCCGGTACCGCGATGCGATCGGCGTAGCCCCCAGGTCGGCTGTTGCCGATCATCTTGCCGGCGGCGCAGAATTGCTCGAACCCGCGCCCGCAATAATCACAGGTCCCGCAGCCAACCTGGTAGTGCACACAAACCCGGTCTCCCGCTCTCAGGCCCCGAACCGCCGGTCCGGCTGCTGCCACGACCCCCGCAACCTCGTGGCCCAATGTCAACGGCAAGGGACCCACCCTGGGAAACCCGGCCCGGTAGTGGACATCAGACCGACATATGCCGGCGGCGGTGACGGCAACCATGACGTCGTCGTCCGCCAAGGCGGGATGAGAAACCTCGCGTAGCTCGAGTGGCTTGCCACGTTCCACCAGTTGAAGAGCCCGCATCCTCCTCCTTCGGGTTCGGCAGTACCGCCTCGCAAGGCTACCCGGGTATGGCAGACTGGCGCCGCCATGCTCTACCTCGACCACGCTGCCACCACCGAGACTCGACCCGAGACGCGACAGGCGATGGTTCCGTTTTTCGGTGAGGTATTCGGCAACCCATCTGGTATCCACGCGACATCACGAGATGCAAAGAATGCCGTTGAGGAAGCCCGGGAGAGGGCTGCCGAGTTCATGGGGGCGGAGCATCCACTCGACATCGTTTTTACCGGGGGCGGGACCGAGGCCGATAACCTCGCCGTTGCCGGTACTGCCCTAGCCGGAGGGAGGCGAGGCGGAGTTGTCACTACTGCCGTCGAACACGAAGCGGTACTAGAGACTGCAAAATTCCTCGGCTCGCTCGGCTGCCGCGTAGATCTGGTAGGCGTTGATTCCGCGGGTCGCCTGGCCGTCACAGACGTGCTGGACCGGGTCGATGCCAAGACGGCGGTCGTGTCGGTGATGTTGGCCAACAACGAGACCGGGACGATCTTCCCGATAAGGGCAGTAGCCGACGCGGTGCGCGCCAAATCGCCGGATACCGTGGTGCACACCGATGCCGTACAGGCCTTTCTAACGGAGGATGTCTCGATTGCGGCCACGGGGGCAGACATGATCACTCTCGCCGGACACAAGTTCGGCGGACCCAAGGGGGTCGGTCTGTTGCTGGCGCCGCGGCACATCGATCTCGAGCCTCTGATTCACGGGGGTGGCCAGGAATTGGGTCGACGCTCCGGCACCCACAACGTTGCCGCAATAGTCGGGATGGTTGCAGCCATGGAGGCAACGGTGCGAGAGAGGGCGGCAACCCGACAGCGCATCAAACACACCAGGGATAATTTCGAGCAAGCGCTGCGGGCTCAGGTTCCCGACCTCGAGATCAACGGCGACCGGGAGAGGCGCCTGGTGCAGCACAGTCATGTCAGGCTGCCGGGTATAACAGCCGAGACTCTCCTGATCCGGCTCGATGCTGCTGGAGTCGCTGCCGCCGCAGGCTCGGCGTGCCACAGCGGTGCCATTGATGTCTCTCATGTCCTCGCGGCCATGGGCATGGCAGCCGATCAGGCCGCTGAATGCGTCCGTTTTAGTTTCGGGTGGTCCACAGATCCCGCCGAAGGGACCGAGGCCGCGTATCGGGTGGCAGCCGTCGTCGAGGAGTTGCGATGAGGGCGCTGGTCGCAATGTCGGGGGGAGTCGACAGTTCCGTGGCGGCTGCGCTCATGCTCGAGCAAGGGTACGAAGTAGTGGGGGTAACTCTCAAGCAGTGGGAGGGTGACCAGGGTCAGATGCCGCTCGCAGGATGTTGCACGGTCTCTGACGCTGAAGACGCCCGCCGGGTGGCCGCTCAGCTCGACGTCCCCTACTACGTACTCGACTATGTGGAGGAGTTCACAGAGAAGGTCGTCGACCACTTCGGTGAGATGTATGCCGCGGGGTTGACACCCAATCCATGCATCGAGTGCAACCGCAGGGTGCGTTTCAGCGTGCTACTCGAACGCACTGCTGCACTCGGATGCGACGTTCTGGTTACGGGGCATCATGCTCGCGTCGTCAGTGACTCGACCGGCCATCACCTGCTGCGCGCTGTCGACGGAACCAAGGATCAGTCGTACGTGCTGCACATGCTCAGCCAGCAAGACCTGGCCGGTATCAGGCTTCCCATCGGGGAGATGACCAAAGACGATGTGCGCAGCTATGCCGGACGACTTGGGTTGCGCACCGCAGCCAAACCGGACAGCCAGGATCTGTGTTTCGTCGGCGAGGGAAGCTATCGCGACTTCATTCGTTCTCGTTTCCCGGCGGCCGCGCGACCCGGCCCGGTAGTCACCACCGAAGGAGAAGAAGTCGCCGAACACGGCGGTATCGTCGATTTCACAGTCGGGCAGAGACGCGGTCTTGGTG